>JAGGXT010000361.1 GCA_021162905.1 Candidatus Odinarchaeota archaeon
ATGAATAAGTTAGCACTTTTAGTAAGAAAAATCATTACATCCGAGCTTTAAGCTATTTATATCTCCTCCTCTAAGATGCTCTCAAGTTCGATGTATTTTTCTTTAAGCCGTTTTAATGTTTCTTCGTCTGTTTGCCAATATCCTCTGCTGTTAGCTTCGAGTAGCTTTTTAATTACTTTTTGAGCTGCCCATCTGTTAGCTTTTATAAGCTTATTGTATCTTTCTTCATCAAAAACTATTTTATTGGCAACTTCATTCCACATCCAGTTTTCAACTTCATTCAATGTAGAAGCCAAGCCTAACAAGTTTTCTACGCGTGTTGCAATTTTTTCGGCTCCCGAAAAATCATGCTTTAGCATGGAGTCAAGCCATTTAGGATTTGCTAATCGGGTTATGACACCTCGTTTTATTGCCTCTGTGGATTTCTCAACAACTATAAATTCCTTTGTAGTATCTGCCACCAATACTTGAGGCTTCTCACCTTTCAGTTCTTTTACCGTTCTTGTAACTCCACCTAGAAACTCGTAATAATGATCCAAGTCGGTGATTTCGTATTCTACAGTGTCTCTAACCTGTGTAACCAGATCTACGCTCTTTAGAATTTCCTTAAAAGTCTCTTCTGCTTTAACATTGCGGTATGTTCGTCCGTATGCGTATCTCATGCTATTCAAATATTCTCTAACGATATCCTGTTCTGTTGTCCAATTTGATGATTCTATTAATGCTGTGAGTGATGTGGCGTATTCCCCTTCTGGTGGTCCAAATATTCTATAGATCCTCTCCTCTCCAATTTTTTCTTTGAGTTGTTTATTATTTGATCTCACATAGTTCATATCATCTGGCTCATCCAATTCACTTACCTTTCTGATGGCTTGATCTAAAAGTTCAACTAAATTATAGAAGGTATCTCTAAAGATACCACAAATCGTGACCACGACGTCAATTCTTGGTCTTTTAAGCTCTTCGAGGGGTATAACTTCTATATCTCTAACATAGGGTCCCTTCCAGACTGGTTTAACACCTAATAGATGGAAAATCGCTGCAATTGTTTCTCCACCAGTTTTCATGGTTTCAAAAGCCCATAAAACGAGGTTTACTGTTCGCGGATATCGCCCATTTTGTTTAAAGAAGGTGTTTATGTAGTCCTCCGCGATCTTCCTTCCTCTTTCCAAAGCTATATCGTTTGGAACTGTTGTTGGGTCAAGCTGATATGTATTTCTTCCAGTTGGGAAAACATTAGGGTTCCTAATAATGTCTCCACCGGGACCTGGAAGAATATACTCTCCATTTAGAGCTCTACCTAAGTTTTCTAACTCCTTTGACTCTTTAATATTCTTCTTCACATGAATAAGGAAATCACGCACAGCTAGAAGGTCTTGTTCTCTCTCATCGGGCACGTTTTCTTTTATAACAAAGGTATAAATCCAGTCCCTAGCTTCATTTTCTATTTTTTCGATAATCTTACCATATCTTACACCTTGGCTACTCATTTTTGATGGGTTCTTTAGTAAGTCAAAATATTCTAAGCCTCTTTTTTCAGCAAATATTCTAAAAAGACTCTTAATATTCCCTCGATCATATCTGGAGATGTGAAGAAGTATATCAACAATTTTCTGGTCATCTATTTTTTCACCGAAAGTATGAAGCCCTTCAGGAACCAAGGTTCTCTTATACTCTACAAGTTTATCATGAATCTCATCTGCTGAATTTCCTAGGTTAAACACCTTTGCTTTTTCGACTATTTTCTTTTCCAGTTCACTCGCTTTTTGCTTATCATATTGCAGAATCTCAAAGTACTGGTCTAGCAGCCTTTCAATTTCGATTAACTCTTCACTAAGTCCACTAACCATTGTTGGGGGACTTGCATGGTTTATTATAAATGCGTAGCTTCTTCTCTTAGCTATGGAAGACTCAGAAGCATTGACAACATGATATAAGTAAATATTTGATAGATTGCCTATTAGAATATCTGGGTAGCACTCGCTAGACAATCCTACTTCCTTACCTGGCAGAAATTCTAAAGTTCCATGAGTTCCAAGGTGGATAACTGCATCAACATTAGCTTTCTTTTCTAACCATTTATAAAAGGCAACATATTGGTGATGGGGAGGTAAGTCTCTTGAATGATAAACTTTTGAAGGATCCTCGTGCACACCCCTTGATGGTTGAATTCCAATGAAAACGTTACCAAGCTTAATTATCGGAAGGATAATCATATCACCGATTGCCATTATGTTGCCTGGAGGTTCGCCCCAAGTGTTAATAATCTTTTCTTGAGCTGGTTTAGGTAGCTCCTTAAACCAATTACGATATTCCTCTAATGAAACTTTAGGAAGCTTTGCTATAGTATCTTGAGTCAATATCCAATCACCAGAGTTAACGAGTCCAGATGAAAGTACCAGCTCCTTTAATTCTTGGGGAGAGTACTCTTGTGGAATTGTGTAACCTAACCCTTTAAGATAGTTCAATATATTTGAGAGGCTTTTAAATGTGTCCAAGTAAGCTGCTTTTCCTATGTTTGCCTCACCAGGAGGATAATTGTAGAGGATAATCGCAATCTTCTTCTCTGAGTTCTTCTTTCTCCTAAGGTTAATCCATTTCTCCACCCTATTAGCAATCTTTTCTATTCTATCTTCCACAGCAATAAACTCTTGAATATCACCTGAAACAGTCTTTTCTGCTAAAACAGGACCAACAGAGACTATTGGCTCAAAACGGCCATCAAGCTCAGGAAGTATAACAGTCGTTATTGTGACTATTGGGGATATTCCATCGCGATCTTTTTTCCATCGGTCTATAGTCTTCTCGGAGAGTAAGATTCCATGCAGGACTGGTACATTTAACCTTTTTAAAACATCAAATGTCTTCTCATGATCTCCCCCAAGAGGTCCACCTGCAAATCTGAACCAAAGTAAATCTATCATGGCATCAATAATTGGTTTCCCACCATTTAGGAAGAAACGTTCAATTGCTAAGTAATACCTAAGATCTGCTGAGAAGACAGGAATTACACCTATCCCCTTTTCTTCTAATTTTTTTGCAAGTGCTTCAACTGCTGGATATGTATGGTCATAGTGATAACCACCATAACATAATATACCAACAAGTGGAGCGTCTCGAAGGTCATAATCCCTTAAATAATCGTCAGTGCTTTGATATATCTTACCTGTCTTTACATCGATAATGCCCATTGATGGCATTACAATAGGTGGTTGTGGCTCTTTTAGTATCTTCATGCCAGCATACTCTCTCAGAAGCAGTATAAACATGTTGTAATAATTCTCCTCACAAGGATTATCATAATACTTAGACAAGTACACATAATTCTTAGCATGTTTCAGAATTCCGATTGGAAGCCTCCGACCTATTTTTTCAAACCTTTCTCTCATTTGGAGAATTTTTCCATAGTCGATCTTGCGTTCCTTTCTGAATAACTTTCCGATAATAGGTATCTTCTTCATCTTCTCAAAACTGGAAAAGGAAAAACTCCCCATTCGAGTTAATCTGAAAAGTTGATCTGATCCCCCAATTAAGCATATTACTGTATTTTTTGTGTCCTTCAAGTTTTCAGTAAGTAGCTTAGTTACTATGTCACCGCCTCTGACATCGATTAAAACTATATCCGCGGTTCTTATCTCATTGACAAATTTTTCGATGTTTATAACTTCTCTATCTATATCGTATGGCCTGTAAAATTTGAAGGAAAAAATCTCACCGTATTCTTCTTTTATTTTCCTAATCGCACTAGCCATAGCTGGTTTAAACTGATAGCCTATTAGTACTATAAGCGGCTGCCTATCCATGTTATTACACCTATCCCCTTTTCTTCTAATTTTTTTGCAA
>JAGGXT010000314.1 GCA_021162905.1 Candidatus Odinarchaeota archaeon
GAAAAAGTGACTAGAATTAGATACTTATTTGTATTTTTTAATTAATTAACAAAATTCTTAATTTTTGCACAAACTATTTGGATAAAATGATAAAAAGAGAGAAATAAGCTATTATGGATATATGCCTCTTCTTAAGACAGCGTCAGCAACTCTTTTAACAGCTACAATGTAAGCAGCAGTTCTCATGTCGACGTTCTTTTCCTTATGTACCTTGTATACTTCCTCAAATGCTGGTACCATGATGTTTTCAAGTCTTTGTCTTACTTCTTCAAGTGTCCATCTGAATCTTTGTAAGTTCTGTACCCATTCAAAGTAGCTGACAGTAACACCACCAGCATTTGCGAGAATATCTGGAACTACTAGGACACCTTTTTCAAAGAGCACTTTGTCTGCTTCTGGAGTTGTTGGACCATTAGCTGCTTCGGATATGATCCTAGCTTTTACCTTATCAACATTATCTTTGGTTATTGCGTTCTCTAAAGCTGCAGGTATTAGTATATCAACTTCTACATATAAAGGATCATCACTGCCAAAACGTTCATCGGCATCTGGATAGTCTACTACAGATTTCTTTGGAGATTTATTTATCTTCCAGTCGATAACATCGTTGACATTAAGACCATCTTTCTTGTATATACCACCTTTGGAGTCGCTAACAGCTACAACTTTTGCACCATATTCTTCTGTTATTATTTTTGCAGCAAACTGACCTGCATTGCCAAAGCCTTGAATTGATACAGTAGCGTTCTTTAGATTGATCCCTAATTTCTTAGCAGCCTCTCGTGCGACAATGACAACACCACGACCTGTGGCTTCATTTCTTCCAAGAGACCCTCCAAGTTCAACTGGTTTACCAGTTACAACAGCTGGTTCTGGCTTTCCAACATGCATAGAATATGTGTCATAAATCCATGCCATTTCTCTAGGACCAGTATAAACATCTGGAGCTGGGATATCCTCATAAGGACCAATTATGTGAGATATTGCGTATGTAAATCGCCTAGTTAATCGCTCAATTTCGCCCACTGACATTTCTTTTGGATTTGCTATGATACCTCCTTTGCCACCACCAAATGGGATGTTCACAACTGCCGTTTTCCAGGTCATCCATGATGCCAGAGCTTTAACTTCATCTAGAGTTACATTTGGGTGATAACGAATGCCACCCTTAAAGGGACCTCTGGCGTTATTATGCTGAACTCTAAAACCTTTAAAGACTTTAACACTACCGTCATCCATTTTTACAGGTAAAGAGACTTCAACAATCCTTAATGGTTGTTTTAAAAATTCGATGAGCCCTTCATCAAGCTTTAAGTACTCATTTGCCTTATCTATTTGCTTACATGCAATTTCAAATGGATTTATGCTAGCTGCCATTAAGACCACCAAAAAGATTTTTCCGATGTGTTGGTGATTAGAAAGCCTATAAATATAAGCTTTATGTAAAAATATTTAAAGAATTTTCAGCAATAATATTACAAGAATAAATAATTTTTTTAACAAAATGTAAACGCCATATTCTATGCACATCTTTTCAAAATAGAAGTATCTCATACCTTCTGAAATAAGTCTTAATTATCTAACAAGTTGTCAATCTGGAATTTTTAAATTCTCATAAGAGATAATAGCTCCAGTTTAATAATAAAATTTAAAATTTCAGAAATAAAGGGTAATAAAAAACAAAGATGTCAAAAAATGAGGCTAAAAGAATTAGCAACTCTTTTTTGGGATAGAGATAAGGGGTTTGCGAAAATAGAATTTGAAGCAATAAAAGACATGCATAATAGAATAGTAAAACGGGAGAAAATGATTTTCGGATACGTAAAGTGGACGAACAGAAGAGATATATTTTTACTTGTACCATTGCCATGGATTTCTCAAATTTATGTTATATGTGAGATAGGATACCTTGACATGCCTCCTGACGGCGCATATATTTGCGCCGAGGGCGTGTGGAAGAGAAAAATAACAAACCTCGAAAAAATGAAGATAAGAGACGTTTTTGTTATTGAGAAATATAGCATAGAGAAGGATGTATTCATCACTCAAACTAAGCCATCTATAAATTTTGATGAATTTACAAGAAGAGTGTTTGAGAGTTGGAGTAATTTAAATAAAGAACTTATTTTTTCAACATCACTTGACTTGATAAGTACACCGCCGATTCTAAATAGAATAGGAGGTATTAGCACAGCAATTTTTAGTGTAAAACGCAAATCTTCGCTCACAACAAGTCTGGTGACACATTTAAGGAAAATAGCGGTACCTCTGATCCATTCAAAGAAACGCATTAGGGTTGACGACCTTGAGATCAAGCTAACCTATCCAGTTAAGCTAAAAACTGTCAAAGGGGAACCTGATTCAAAAACTCAGAAAATAATTAAACGAGAAATCACGAAGGATGAAGAAATATCTGTTGTTATAGGAAGTAAGAGGACAAGTGGTGAAATCATTTCTATGGCTCAGAAAGATGTAACTTTTAAATTCTCAGATTTCCCAGTACTTATGGATCCGAGCGCTGAAAGACAGAAAAAGAAAGGCGTTTACTTTGATCCTGAAGTTATTGAATTTATGATTACTGCCCACATGATAACACCTTCTATAGATAGTAACGATGTTCTTAGGGCAGCCAGCTATATTCAGAAAGACTTGTTAAGGCTTATTGAAAGTTTTAATGTAGTAAACGAGGCCCCAATTCTTTTAAGATTATTAAATCATGATTATTTTGGAAGACCATTATCAGCAATAAGAATCGCTAGGAGCATAGCAAGAGCTCACCTCTTTACTAAAGTCACATTTGACGATATAATAAGGGTATATAGAGAAACTTATAGGCCTATCTTTGAAAACTGGTTTAATGAGTTTATTCAGGAAATTGAAGATGTAACTAGAATGGGCGCGAGAGTAAGTCTTTTAGACAACATCCAGAGACGTGTGTTAAGATTTATTTCTAGAAGGGCTACAGGAGTTACATTGAAAGAAATTATTCAGTTCTTCTCAGACATACCAGCAACAAATATAGAGAATATTATTATACCGTCTCTCATGGAAAGCGGATTTATATATCGAGATCCAAGCGGACGATATAAATCGGTTTAGCATAATTAATGTGTATACGTTAAAGGAAAAACAATTTTTTAATAAACATATTAAAATAGAAAAATAAACATAAAAGTAAAGAAAGTTAAGGCCATATGCCTCTGTCCATCAGTGCATCTACGACTCTTGTTAGAGCAACAATATATGCGGCCTCTCTCATTGTGACTTCTTTTTCCTTAAAAACAGAATAAACTTCATTGAATGCTGTAGTCATCCGGGCCATAAGTTTTGCACGCACTTCCTCCAAAGTCCATATTTCCCTGTGCAGATTCTGATTCCATTCTAAGTAGCTAACGATTACACCACCAGCATTGGCTAAAATGTCAGGAACTATTACAACACCCTTCTCATTGAGTATTCTATCTGCTTCAGGGGTTACAGGACCGTTGGCTCCTTCGATAATTATTTTTGCATTTATATTATCGGCATTCTTTCTATGAATAGTACCTTCAATTGCTGCAGGAATTAGAACATCAACATCTAAAGCTAGTAGTTCTTCATTTGTTATAGTCTTTGCCTCAGGATATCCTACAACAGATCCAGTTTTCCTGGAGTATTCGAGTACCTTTTCTGGTTCTAAGCCATCTGGATTATAAACGCCTCCTTCGACATCACTTACGGCAACCACCTTATATCCAAATTCCTTTGCTGTTAATGCCGCATGAGAGCCGACATTACCAAAGCCTTGAATCGCAATTTTTATGTTACTACCATTCATGTTAAGTTTTTTTAAAAATTCTCTGAGAACAATAATGACACCACGACCTGTAGCTTCTAATCTTCCAGCAATACCACCAACTGATAGTGGTTTACCCGTTACAACCTCTGGTATTGCATATCCATGGTACATGCTATATGTATCCATTATCCATGCCATAACTTTCGGATTTGTATTAATATCTGGTGCAGGAACATCCTTATATGGTCCAATAACATCAAGTATTGCAACAACATACCTTCTTGTTAATTTCTCTAGCTCTTTTTCAGACATCTTTTTTGGATCACAAACAACGCCTCCTTTTGCACCGCCATAGGGTAAATTCACAACTGCCGTTTTCCAAGTCATCCACATAGCAAGAGCCTTTACCTCATTGAGAGTTACACTAGGGTGATAACGAATACCACCTTTACAGGGACCTCTAACATCATTATGATGTACTCTATATCCCATGAAAACTTCAATCTCCCCATTATCCATGATAACAGGTATAGCTACTTCAATTGATCTTTTAGGCTTCTTAAGATACTTTACAATACCTTTATCAAGATTCATTATTTTAGCAACATGTTCAAGTTGTTCAATGGCCATTTCATATGGATCTTTAAAAACATTAGCCACATCTATCAACCTCTTTTAGTTGTTATTCGATTGATTTTAAGGTCCACTTGCTAATAAATATTGTGAATTTTTTTGAGAAAATTTTATACATTAAGTTATTATTTTTATAAAAAAATTAACATGTGTTAAAATATTTTTCTATACTAATTAACTAGTAGATTCCTGGAATTTTAATAATTTATGCTTTATTCTCTCTTTATAATGATCATATAGAGATATATTGCAAAAGCAAAGATGAATGAGAATGTACAAAATGAATATATTGTTATAATGGATATCGTCCCGTATAAGGGATTGCCCATTACAGGGAAGAAAGGGTTCATTTCTGAATAAAGGGGAGCATCTAGCAAAATATGTTTATAAACACCAATAAAAGATCCAGCCATTATTGTTTTCCAATTATAAGATTGTCTAATTTTGAAAGCATCTAATATTGGATCAAAAAACCTTCGTAAATACAGCATTATGGTAAATGTTATCAAGCCCATAATTGTTGCACCAACAAACGTATGAAGATATCCATGTAGCGGATAATTTAGTTTAAAAACAATAACAATCAGTGGTTCGACATCGATTATTACACTTGCAATCAATAAGGTAGGAAGATCAATATAGGCTATAAGTATTAATCCTATTAATAAAGCTGGACCTTCATGAAATGGTGTAAATGGCATAATTTAGCACCCAACATAACAATAATAATGAATTACTTTAATAACTACATAAAGTATCTTTCATGCTTAACCTTAAGAGTTATTTTTCACTTTAATATAATATCTCCTTTGGAAATTTGCCAGTACTTGAAATTTCATATCTCTGCAGTATTCAAGAGACACTGTGGAAATAAAATGATACAGCTTCATCTGCGGGCTCATTTTTTATAAACCCTTGCACTAGTGATATTTTTACTGGTTTATTATTCTCTAATTTTTAATTTTTGAAAAGCCTTCTGAAACAGTTAAATATTTGTGAGCATTTGTGAGTATTGAGGTAGTGTCCGAATGTGGTGAGAGTAAAGCACCGAAAGGACATTGCGGTGTGAAAGGACGCTGTGATGTGGGGCTTGCGGGGTTACCCTGAACGGGGTCAAGACCAATGACTTGCTCCCTATGAACCCAGAGGGAGCTGAGGCTGATGTGACCCAAGGTGGATGTTCGCTCACTAATGCGGACATCCGCTGAACCCCTTCAACTATTTTAATAGAAAATAACCATATATACATGAGATTGATTAATACTGATTTTTCTAGAATCTTTTAAGACATGAAAATAAAAAGTTAAGGACATTAGAAGCCAGGTTTAGTGATCTTAGTAACCTCTTTATTCACAAGATTAGGGGGCACTTCACCTTTTGCGAATGCAATTAAGTTTTTTGCAACAAGAATTGCCATACCTTCACGAGTTTCTTTTCCAGCACTTCCGATATGGGGTGTTACAACGATGTTCTCTAATTCTAGCAATTTTGAATCTTTTGGAAGAGGTTCCTTTTTGAAAACATCCAAAGCAGCTCCTGCTATCCATTGTTCTTTTAAGGCTGTATATAATGCATCTTCATCAACAACAGGGCCTCTAGCAGTATTTATTAAATATGCTGTCGGCTTCATACTTTTAAGTTCCTTTTCACCAATTAGATGATAAGTCTCTTTAGTTAATGGAACATGTAACGACACAACATCAGATACCTTCAAAAGTTCCTCAAGATTATAAAACTCGACACCAAGCTCTTTTTCAACATTTTCTTTTCTTATTACATCATAATAGATTATTTTCATTCCAAAAACTTTTGCTCTTTTTGCAACCTCATATCCTATACCACCCATACCAACAATGCCTAGTACCTTGCCCTTAAGATCCATTCCAACCATTAGGTTTGGATGCCATGCAGTTCCAAGTCTTTCCCATTCACCAGATCTTACGAATTTATCGCCCTCAACTATTCTTCTGGTTATAGCTAATATTAAGCCGATAGTTAAATCTGCTACAGACTCAGAGAGTACGCCTGGTGTATTAGTGACATAAATTCCTTTCTCGGTACAAGCATCAACATCTATATTATCATATCCAACTGCATATTGAGCAATTATTCTTAGTTTTTTTGCATAGCTAAGGAGTTCTCTATTTATCTTATCACTTAAGAGAGAAACTAAAGCGTCGATATCCTTGATTTTCTCAACGTAGACATCTCTTGGTGGTGGTTGATATTTATCCCAAACTTCAACGTCATAATATTCAGAAATCATATCTATACCTTTTTTAGGAATTTCCCTTGCGATAAATACTTTTGGTCTAGTCATATTCAACACCACTAAATAAATACTCTACATAAGAAATATAATTCTCTATCAA
>JAGGXT010000061.1 GCA_021162905.1 Candidatus Odinarchaeota archaeon
ATATATTACTCTGCTCCACAAGTTGAAGGACTACTAAGACTTCTACTTGGATTTGGAATTTCTGAAAAAATAGCAAAAAATATAGTAAGTAATATAAGAAAAAGTTATGAGGTTTACAAATATAGGGAAAATACTCTTCTTCAATTTTTGAAATGAGCGTGGCATCATGGCACTGTATCGATTACCTTCAGAAGTGAAAGAAATTTTTCCATATGATGACCTTAGAATCGGGCAAAAAGAGATTATCGAAAGAATATACTCTGCGGTTCGTAATAAGAAGCATATTATTATCGAAGCATCTAATGGAATAGGAAAAACCATATCAGCATTAGCAGCTATTTTGCCCGTTGCACTCGAATTTGATTTAAAAGTAATATATTTAAGTAGAACCCATACCCAACTGGAGAGAGTAATAGACGAGCTAATTGAAATATATAGGAAAAAAGGTATATCAATTTCTGCAATAGAGCTTCGTGCGAAAAGAGATATGTGCCTTCATCCCATGGTTTATGAAAGAAATTTAACTGCGCACGATGCCATTGATATTTGCCATGTACTAAGAAAAACTAGAAAATGTAAATACTATGAAAGGTTAAAGGATACAAAACTTCTCTATAGTGTTTTATCCCAGCTGCATGAAATACCAATTAAGAGCAGAGAGATAATTGAAGTTGGTAAAAGATATGGTATTTGTCCATATGAGCTAAATAAGTATCTTATCGAAAAGGCTCGAGTTATCTCTGCACCTTATATATACCTTTTAGACCAAAGGATAAGAGAGATATTTTTTAAGAATATTGGGGAATATGCGTATAGATTGATTTTTGTATTTGATGAGGCACATAATTTACCATTTTTAGCAACAGATACTAACTCATACTCTCTTTCAATTAATACTGTTCTTAGAGCTATTAACGAAGCAAAAGAGTTTAAACTAAAGTACTCGGAGAGTATACTTAATGAGTTAAAAGACTTCATGGAAAACTTTCCTTTTGAAAAACCTGGTGAAGTATTAATGGAGAAAGATGAGTTGATGGCTTATTTTCCATCCTTAGAATTTTCAATAGCAACTCTAGAGAATGATGGAAATATTGTGAAAGAAACAAAAATAAAAGCGGATAAACTTCCAATAAGCTATATTAGCAGCGTGGCACGATTTCTCATGGCTTGGGAGGACGCTGATCCAGAAACACATGCTTTTTTATTTACGGTCACAAGAGGAAAGAGGGGCCTTATACAACATCTTGAAGTTGTAGCACTGGATGCTAGGGAGAGCATAGACCCATTACTTGAATGTATTTCTACGGTAAGTCTTTCAGGAACTTTACATGAGTCCTATGCTGTAATTACAGGCATTTCAGAATACAACTACGATTACTTTGTGGCACCTGTGCCATTTGGCACCCACCAGTATCTTGTTTTGGGAGTTAATGATGTAACTTCAAGATTAGTGGAGAGAAACGTAGCTACATATAAGAAAATTATAGAATATATAAAGGCAGCTACAGAAAACACACCCCACAACATAGGTGTTTTCTTTCCAAGTTATGATGTCCTCCAAGACGTAATAGACCTTGGAATTATAGATATTTTGAGAAAATGTGGAAAGGAGATTTTCATAGAGAACCCAGAAATGTCAAGCATCGAGAATGAAAGGATGATCATAAAATATAAGAAAGCTGCTGATAAGTCGGGTGGAATACTATTAGGGGTTATGGGTGGAAGAAATTGTGAGGGTATCGACTATCCAGGAAAGGAGATGGAAACTGCCATTATAGTTGGAATCCCTCTTGCAAAGCCAACAGTACGTGTAGAGGCTTTAGTAGAATACTACAAGAAAAAATTTGGACGAAAAGGAAAAATGTTTGGTTACGTAATCCCTGCTATATACAAGGCAGCTCAAACGGCTGGTAGAGTTATTAGATCTCCAGACGATAGGGGGGTCATACTGCTCGTGGATAAACGTTATCTTTGGGATTACTATAAGGATATCCTCCCAAATTGGCTGAGATATAACATCATAAAAGTAAAAAATCCTAGAGAGGTGGAATTGTTAGTTAGAAAATTCTTTAGTAGCAGTTAATTGCATCAACTAAAACTTTAATCCTAGTCATCTATTATTCCATTATCGGTTATTCTTAAGGGAACCTCTTGCTCAGGCAAATCTGGGGCATCTTCAAGTTTAGCAATAACGCCTCCTTCACTTCCTTTTCGTCTTAATTGTACTCTATATGTACTCATATGCCCTACAACAAATCCCCCAGCAGCTATCATACTGGGTCCATATGGATTTGTTTGCGCTATTACTTGATTCGTAATAACAACAGCAATTTTTTCGGCTATTGCTAACCTTAACAGAAAATGTAATAGTTTGTTAATCATTTGCTGTCTTTCTCTCAAACTTTCTAGTCCTACATATTCTGCTCTGAATGTGCTTGTAAGACTATCAACAGCAATTAACTTTATGGGCTTAGATTCAATAAGTTGAGGGAGATCATGATATACTAGCTCTAAAACCATATCGGAAGTTGCAGCTGGAGCAACAAAAACTCGTGTTTTAGCAAGAACCGGATCAATATTAAATCTTTTAGCAATAGCGGCTATTCTTGAGGGAGAAAACGTTCCTTCTGTATCGATTATTGCTGCCATTCCTTCTAAGCCATTTTGCTCAACCGATAACTGAACCGTAACTGATAATTGATGAACCAATTGAGTTTTCCCAGAGCGAGGCGCTCCATAAAATTCAGTTATCTTACCTAATTGAATACCTCCTCCAAGCAAATGGTCAAGATTCTTACATCCCGTTGTAAACCTTTTGAAATTAGAGTTGCTAATTTTCTCAAGTTCATCCCCTGTTATAAATGTATAATTTAGAGATTTTCTTGCACTGCGAACCAATTTTATAGCTGTTTCCAACCCTATGTTTGCCCTCTGTGAAACTTCTTTTGGATCTGCTAGCGCTAAAAGTTCAACTGTAGAATAGCCTGCAGCCCTTAGTTTTTGAGCAATTTTTTCACCAACACCTTTCACATTCTCAACTCTCATATGCTACACCAGAAAGTTTTGCAATTTAAAAGTTAACTTTTAAATATTTCGTTCCGATATTCCACGCTCCGCAAAAGTCAAAAGGATATGTTGCTAACTAATTCACAAGATGTACGCCATCAAAAATGAGCATAAATTAATTCCATGGGGTATATTCTTAAGATGGAAATGTATTAGATGTGGAAGATGCTGCAGCTTGCTAAGAGTAAGATTGCTAGAGGATGAGGTTAAATACCTTACAGAGAAATATGGAGATGTCGTTGAATACATCGAAAATGAACCGTACTTGAAACATAAAAGTGATGGCTGTATTTTCTTGACCTATGAAAATGGAATGGCTAAATGTACAATTTATGAAGATAGACCTCTTGTCTGCAGAGTATACCCATTCTATATTAGAAAATGGCGAGACATAAAGAGGGACTTCCCAATAGAATCTATAAGAGATGTATTGTTTAGATATAGAGGACGCAAATATGGGGTTTATGTATCAAACATGTGCATGGGATTAGGAATCGGAATGCCTATTGAAATGGAAATAAGGAAAGCTATAAGGGAGAAATATTTTAAAACGCATATACCCTCGGAAAAGATAAACAGATAACTTCTTATAGCGTAATTACAACATGACCTTCAATTTTGCAAGCTCTATTAGCTTATTAAATGAATCGCTCTTAACAAAGTTTTCTGGTGATGGAACAAATTTACAGAATAGGTATTTACCTTTGCCGCTTACCCATTTACGTAGTTCTGGGTCAAATAAAGTAATCTCACCCTCGCAAACGTAGACTTTAAAATCGAAGTCAGTATCTAAATCTTTACATTTGATAGATGGAAAATGCGTAGATACTTTCCCTCCGTTTAATCTAATCCAAAAACTAACTTCTGTTAAGGATTTATTAATGAAAGATATAACATATAAATGTTCATCGCTGGTTTTTAGGAAATATAGGTTATCTCCAATCCTGGCAACTGCAAACGTATAATACGCTGATAAAAATACATCCTTTCGTCCACCAAAAACCTCAGAAAACTTGTAATACCATGGAATCACTTTTTGCGCTGAGAACCCTAAAATAAAATAATAAACAGCAGGTATTAGCGACAAAAGAATCAGAACTAAAATGTAAAAGTTAAGCAAACTATAAAGAGAATAAAATTCCACAAGCATGAAAAATATTACCAGGAAGATAAAATATCCTACTGTTGCTGTTACGTATATGTCACTTTTCCGTTTTAACTCGTCCGCATATGACAAAGCAATCACCATTAAAGTAATTACACCAAAAACATATAGTAACTTAATTGAATATAATTACTTTATGGTA
>JAGGXT010000155.1 GCA_021162905.1 Candidatus Odinarchaeota archaeon
AAATAAAAGAATACAAAATAATGAATAATTCTTGCAATTTCACAAAATTCATTAAAAGTTATTTTAGCAAGATTAAATAAGACTTTACATAATTTCGTAACTAATTAAAATTAATTTATCGCAATAAACGCAAACATTTATGGTTTATTCCTTGTAAGGTGGAAATAGTATATTATGCAATTGAAGCAAGCGAGATGATTTTCATGCCAGAAAGAATTAGAGTTGAAGTCCTGACTGCTAATCCACCAACCTTGAAATGTAGAGAGGTTGTAATGAATCTTAAAGAAGCTATTAAGGGATTGGAAAGATATCTCGAAATATATGTTGTTAAACAAGGCCAAACATTACCGAAAGGGATTTTTCCGACACAAGGCCTTGTAAGGGCATTTAAGACTAGAAGTATACCTGGAATTGTGATTGATGGTCATCTAATATTTTCAAGGATTGTTCCCAGCTCGCAAGAAATCCGTAATGAGATAATTAAGGCTCTAAAGAACAAAAATATAGAGGTGGATACAAAGTGAGTTCTTTCGATGACTTTTCTTTAGAGACGTTTGAAAAAGTCAACTGCCCAATATGCGGTGCAGAAATGAGGAAGACAACATCTATAGCTCAATGTTTTTTCTGCGGAAAAGAAGAGAACGCAGACTATGTTTGTCCAAATGGACATTATATATGTCAAGATTGTAGGATTGCTTCTCCAGAGGAGATTGCCGAAAAAGTTGTAAGCTATTTAAAAACAAATAACGCCTTAGAGATTGCTGAAAGGATACTTCTTCATCCGAATATCCCAATATATGGGATCGAGCATCATTATATAGTACCGCTAAGTTTGGTTGCTGCTGCAAAAAGCTCATTAAATCAAGAGATTAAGAAAGGAGTAATAAAGATGATCATATCACGGTCAAAGACTTTACCTTATGGTTCATGTGGAACCCTTGGCGATTGCGGTGCTGCTGTTGGTGCTGGAATAGCAATTAGTGTTCTAACACATGCATCGTACAAATCTGATGAGCCGAGAGCACTTTCAATGGAAACCACTGCAAGAGTTTTATTAGAGTTAGCAAAACAGGGAGGACCTAGGTGTTGTATTCAAAGTGTATATGCTGGTTTAGAAATAGGTTCTGAAATAATCCGTGATAAACTAAATATTCCAATAGAGAAGATTACTGACATTAAATGTATATTCTATGAAAAAGCACCTGAATGTAAGAAAGAAAAATGTAAGTACTACCCAAAGAATGTGAATAGAAGATGAGAGAGCTGAGAGTTATTATTGATTTTAGAAATCGAGATCCATATTATAATCTTGCATTAGATGAGTCCATGACAAGACTTAGATTAGAAAATAAGATAGTAGATACCTTACGTTTTTGGATAATTGATCCAGTAGTTATTATTGGGTATTTTCAGAAATTAGAGGACTCTGTTAACGTCGACTATTGTAAAGCAAATGATATCGGTATTCTAAGGAGAGTTTCTAGTGGTGGTGCTGTCTATTGCGACAACGGGGTATTGCTATTTTCCTTAATTATTGATACGCGAGAATGGCCGCGACAAACAAGATACCCTCGTTTCTCTTATGAATACTTATCAAAACCATTATTGTACACACTTAAGTCATTATGCTTGAACGCTGATTTCTTAAAGCCAAATGTGGTTACAGTAAACGGACGAAAGATATCTGGACTTGCTCAATTTTACCTTTATGACGTTCTACTTTTTCACGGGACAGTTCTGATAAATCCCAATTTTGCTCATCTCGTTAATTCTCTAAAAGATCCTTTAGTTCCTCTGGGAAGCAAAAAGGTCTCTCCAGAAAAGGGATTAATCACCTTAAGTTCTCTAATTCCCAATGCCGAAACCGATGAGATTGCAGATGAGATAATTCATGGGTTTATTGAATATTCCAAGAATACTTTCTCTTGTTCGTTAACTTTTAGTAATATAACAAGACGCGAAAGGAAATTGGCTGAAGAATTAAAAATACAGAAATATTTTTCAAGTAGCTGGCTTCTAAATTCTCCAGTTATTACTAAAATTACAAGCACCCGTAGTGCATCCTAATTATTATCTTGGAAACAAAATATTTTTAAGAATACAAAGTAAAATCTATAATACAAGAGAACATGAGGTTTTCAAGATGTTAATTATCGAAAAAAGTAAAATCTCAAAAAGGTTCCAAGTAGCTGTCCCAGCAAAGATAAGAAAAGCTTTGAATCTAAAAGTGGGAGATGTGCTAATTTGGACCTTTGTCGATGGAAAATTGATGATTGATGTTATTCGTGATAATGCAAAAGATATCTTAAAGCTTCTAGGAAAAGTTGATATGGGGCCTACAAATGCAGCAGAAGATATTGATACTATAGTAAACGAGCCTGAGGGTTAATTATGACATCTATTATGGTGGATTCTTGTGTATTTATTGCTGCATTAAACCCAAAAGACAAGGATCACAAGAAAGGAAAAACTATAATGGAAAAAATTTTGAAAAAACAGACGAAACATAAATTTGTCATAAATGATTACATACTAGATGAAACAGTAACTTATCTCAGAAGAAAAGCAGGCTATGATATTTCTATTGAAGTTTTAAATCTTTTATTAAATCCAGATTACTTTACATTATTAAAAGTTACAGAAAGTGATTTAAAGGCTGCATACTTTTTCTTTAAGCAATACAGAAAGCTCAGTTTTACTGATGCTTGTATAGTATCTACTATGGTTTCGAATAATATCAAAAAAATAATTTCGTTTGATTCTGATTTTGATGTAATAAAAAAGATAGAACGTATCGATTCTTTATGAATAATTATTGTTGCAGTTTAATGAATAAAATAGCATTTTGCATTGCTTTAAAGTCTTAAATTTAATTCCTAATGTTATAAGCATTATAAGCCCAATGATTCCACTTAAAACTAAAAGTAATATGCCTAGTGGCATTCTCCTACCTTCCTCGGAAGGTCTGCCTTGAGGAAATTGAGAAACTAATACCTTCTTGAAGCTAAACTCAAGTATTTTTATTTTAGAATTTGCTTCAAGATTTATTTCGTCCATCGAGGAATATTCGATCCCCACATAGCATCCTTTATTTCGAAGTCTGACGATTTTGAAGTTATAGCTGCAGAGTAAGGAATTCTGTCATCCTATCTTCAATCCAGCTGTCGTTAGGTGCAACTCTAAAGTACCTTTTAATCAATTTATTCTCGTACTCATAGTGTTTTTTCACATCGGTTTTGGTTCATGAATTGAACTGGAATCTGCCCATGAGAAACACCTAAGATTTCAATCTGCCCTCTCTCAATGCCTAATCTTATTTTCTCGATTATATCAGGTGTAGCCCATGTTAGATCATATAGTGTCGGACCAGTAATATCGATAACAAGTTTTGCACCCGGGTTTCTAAGGATAATCTCAATCTCTTCCCTAAAAACATCTGCTGGATGAACTCCTCCGTAAATATGTGCCTTTCTCGGGTCTAATATAAGCTGATTCATATGAATTACTGGTGCTACATAAATTATGTTCTCATCATCTTGTGCCTTGGTAAGATCACTCATGGGGTTCACCAATGTAGTGAGAATTATCAGAATAAAGAAAATTAGGAATCTTACCACTTTCACAAAGATCACCAAGAAGGTCTAATGTGAGACTCTTAATTAATGATAGCTCTTTCCATAAAAACATAAAAATAGATGTATTTATTGTTTTTTGATAGAACACATTTGATTATTAACTTGAGGGTATCTTTTTCATGTCAGAGAAAATTGCAAAGTTTAGACTTGTAGGCAGTGACTTAGAGATCGAGATATTCCCTAAAATCTATCATAGCGAAGTCATTAGTTTTGGAGTTGCCAGAAAATTAATGGTGAGTATAGATAGAGGGATTTTCAGAGCCAAACCCATGCACTATGGGCATCTGCGTAGATTATTCTATAAAATTGGTTATAAAATTGAAAGTTTAAAGGTTGATTGGAATCTGTCATTCAATTGTAGTGCGAATTTTACTCTAAGGGATTATCAGTTAGAGGCCTATCGTAGATGGGAAGATAATGGTTACCGTGGTGTGATTGTAATACCCACCGGCGGAGGAAAAACACATATAGGCTTGTGGGCGATTGCAAAGCTTAGGAAGAAAACACTCATTGTTGTACCAACAATTGCGCTCTTGGAGCAGTGGAAAAACAATATAGAGAAGTATCTTGGCATATCTAAAATTGGGATTTTTGGTGCAAACCAAAAAGTACTGGATGAAATAACAATTACAACTTACGATTCTGCATATTTGAATGCTGAAACATTTGCTGATAAGTTTGGCCTTGTCATATTTGATGAGGTGCATCATCTTCCGAGTGAGAATTACAAGTTGATTGCAGAACTATTACTATCCGATTTTCGTTTAGGATTGACTGCTACACCAGAAAGATCAGATATGGGGCATCTCAAATTGAATGAACTCGTGGGTCCTATCGTTTATAAAATTGATGTCAAAACCCTGCAATTGAGAGGACACGTTGCAAATTATGAGGTAAAAAGAATATTTGTTCCCATGCCTGATGACTTGGCTAAAAGGTATAAAGCCTTGAGAAAAAAGTATCTTGACTATATTAAAACGCTTCCTGAAGATTTACCACCAAAACGAAAATATGAACTCCTAATTCTAAGGTCCACAAGAGATCGTAAGGCTCATGAAGCCTTATTAAGTTATGAAAAAGCTAAAAAGTTAGCCCTGAATGCTGAAGAAAAGCTTAAGAAACTTGAAGAGATTCTATTAACGCATAAAGATGATAAAGTTCTGATTTTTACCAGGTATACCGATATTGTTTACGAGATATCAAAAAGATTCGGAATACCAATGATAACAAATGACACAACTCCTCATGAGAGGAGTGAGATTTTGCGGTTATTTAGAAAGGGAGAACTAACTAAACTTGTTACTGCAGAGGTTCTTGATGAAGGGGTAGATGTCCCAGATGCTTCTGTAGGAATAATCCTCAGTGGTACTGGTAGTAAACGTCAATATATTCAAAGGTTGGGTCGAATTCTAAGACCTAAAGATGGCGTGGCTATTCTTTACGAGCTTATAACAAGAGGTACTCTTGACGTATCATTATCTCGAAGAAGACGGGAGGGCATCTGAAATGCCATTAGGTCTTGATTTAATATCAGTTAAGCGGTCACGGGACACAATAACTCCTATACTCTTAGACGAGAAGTCATTCCCAAAGATTAATTGGCTTATCTCAAGAATTTCTATGTATACTAACAATAAGTATGAGAGCATAGATTTCCTAGAGCTTGAAAATACATTCCTCGATTGGAAAGTTGGCCGTGGTCTAATTAAAGTTCTTCTCAGGAGTTACTTTAAGCTAGAGGAAAGGAGATTTGAGGATATTTTGAGCCACGAAGAATTGCTAAATTTAAAAAGACAAAAGATTGAAAGGCCAATTGACTTGCGAATAGAATTTTTTAAGTTCATTCAGAATGAGTATAGTGGTGTGATTCCAACAGAGAAATGTGAAGAGGCTTTAAAGAAAGCCGCTGAGCACTTTGGACTACCAAATCCCAAAATTTTGAGTGAGTTACTTTACTTGGATAATTTGCAAAATCGAGTAATTAAATTAAATAAAGAATTCTCCGCGGAAGACATCGCTAGCTTTTACAACTTTGAGGTTCTTATGACTCTTCTCTACTATGCAACGTCAGTTTCCATGAGAATAGACTCAAGGAATTATGGTTTTGTTGCTAAAAAGGTCTATCCGATTTGTAAAAGATATGGAGTTTTGGTTGACTTTGTTATCACCAGAGAAAATAATCTAAAAATAAATATGGTAGGCCCTAAGCAACTTTTTGGAAGACCAATAAAATATGGCCTCGCAATGGCATCTGCGCTCTCGCAAGTCTTCAGAATAATGGATCAAGTAAATCTTAAATCGTGGTGGCTATCTGCAAATCTCAAAATACGAAACAAAGATTATAAGCTTAAAATAGACTCCCGTAAGTTAAAATACATTAGACCACTACCAGCTTACGAGAAAACAGAGTGGGAAACTTTCTTCGATAGTGATGTTGAAAAGCGTCTCTTTTGGATTTTCGAATCAACAAAACCTAGAGGATGGACAATAGAACGAGAACCCGAACCCATACAAATTGAAGACATCCTTGTTATTCCAGATTTCATTCTTAGTAGAGGCGATACTCGAGTTTTCGTTGAAATAGTGGGTTTTTGGAGAAAGGAATACGTTGAGAGAAAAATTCAGAAATATACAACCCTATGCAGATATGGAATACCAATATTCCTGCTTATTGATAGCAAAATTTTTGAACTGTTCAAGGAAGTTCCGTGTGCCAAACTAAAATACATTTCAAAAGGCTCTGGAAAGATTGAATTTTCGTGGAAGCGATTTTTTGAGATACTTTCGAGTTTCGAGAAAAATAAATGATTACATAACTTTAATAAATAGTAAACATTAACTATTTATAAAGGTGAAAATTTATGTGGATTCCTAAATGGCTTGGAGAGGCATACTCTAAACTGTACACAGAATTTGAAACTGAAACGTTTACCTTTAAGGAAGCAATGAAAATCCTTAGAGTCTCTGAAAGAAAAATGGCTTTAATAACAAGTAAGCTTCACTCTTATGGCATCTTAATGGTTTTTAGGAGAAGACCAAGAATTTACAGATTGCTGGATCCAGAGAATTTTATCCTATTGGCATCAGGGAAAGTAAAGAAACTAGAGATAAAACAAGAAATATATTTAAAGCTGATTCTTGATACTTTTAGGGTAATCTCAAGACGTTATAGACTCATAACATTTGCTATCTATGGTTCCGTTGCCAGAGGGACTGCAAAGCCGACAAGCGATATTGATATTCTACTTATTTCAGAAGATTTTGAGGGAAGCATAGCGTCCCGTATTGAAACGATAGCAGACATAGAAGAGATTGAAAGAATTAAAAAGGAACGTTTTTGGCTGATGAAACATGGCATATACGCAACTCTCAGCTATTACCCGCTAAATAAAAGGGAAACATTACAGCTACCTGTTATTCTTTTAGATCTAACTGAAGATGTAAAAATTCTTTATGATGAAAACGATTTCCTACAAAATGTCCTAAATAAGTTACGAGCAAAATTGCAACTAATGGGTGCTAGGCGAATCAAATTGAAAAACGGGACTTGGTACTGGGATCTAAAACCAGACTATAAGCCTATGGAGGTTATCGACATTTGAAATTCATTAAGCTTGCAAAATCGTATTTGAGACAAGCAAGAGCAAGAGTCAATGATGCGGAGGATGCTTATAATGAAGGAAATTATCCATACGCAGTTAGGCTGAGCCAGGAGGCCGTTGAATTAAGTCTAAAAGCATCATTACGCCTTGTTGGTATAGAATACCCAAAAATTCATGACGTATCTGATATTCTAATAATTTCAAAAAATCGTTTTCCTGAGTGGTTTAGAAGAGAAATACCTTTCTTGGCAGAGACCTCTAAGAAACTGGTAAAGAAAAGAGAGATAAGCTTTTATGGTGGTGAAGAGGGATTTCTCTCTCCAGAGGATTTAATAAGTAAAGAGGATGCAGAGGATGCCGTAAAAAGAGCTAAAAAGGTTACTAGGTTGTGTCAGAAGTTATTAGAGCAATATGGAAAATAAAGAATAAAAGAAATCAACCGATAGAGAATTGGTTCCTCTTTCAACTTCGGTGGCATCAGAAAGCCAAAAATGTAAAAAAAAGAAGATTATATTTCAATCTGCGCTAGAATTTTACTCTATTTGGATTTAATAGGTATGCGATTATTTTTCTAAAGAGTACTCCTTTATTCTTAATTAAGTCTTTTAAGACATATTTTGGACGTAGATAGAACGAAATATAAGCTTTTCTTAATAACTTCTGAATCTGCTTTGCGGTTAAGTAAAAACTCTTCATAACAACATTTACTGCTGTATATAGTCTCCAGTTCTTTGTTAAAAGTAGATCTTGTGCTTGTGCGTCAAACCAAAGCTTAGTACCTGGGTACGGTGTAGCAATTGTAAACTGGGCATAATCGACATTAACATGCTTTGCAAAGTTAATTGTTCTCTCTATATCATCCTTAGTTTCTTGTGGAAATCCAATAATAAAGGAACCCAATGTTTTAATCCCTATTTCTTTAGCAATTTTTACTGCTTTTAAAGATTGATCAAGAGATATCCCTTTACCAATCATATCAAGTATTTTTTGTGTTCCTGATTCAAGACCAAAGTAAATCGTATGCGCACCAGATTTATGCATTATAGCACCCGTTTCTTTATCAAAAGTATCCACTCTAGAGGATGCAGCCCAAGACAAGTCATAACCCTCACTAATCAGCCTTTGTGCAATCTCCTTTGCTCTTCTTCTATTCAATGTAAATGTATCATCCAAAAATTCAATTTCTCTAATATGGAATTTTTCGTAAAGAATTTTAATTTCCTCTAGCACCCTATCAGTGCTGTGAGCTCTATAACGCTTCCCAAATAGAAGCGATGATGAGCAGAAAATGCAATTGAAGGGACAACCACGTGACGTTATTATAGTCCCATACCGCACGTTATTAAACTTATATGCATCCCAATTAAATAGATCGAATGCTGGTATAGGAATATTATCCACATTTTTAATAAGAGGTCTAGGTGGCGTTGATTTTATGATTCCGCTATTACTTTTATAAGTAATCCCTAAGATTTTTTTATATCGTTTGCCTTTTTCAATGCTATCTAGAATTTCCGAGAATGTAATCTCCCCCTCTCCTCTTACTACTATATCAATGTATGGGCATTCACGTAAAGTATATTCTGGAAGAAAAGTAACATGCGGTCCACCTATAATAACAACAATATTTGGATTATTCTCCTTTGCTATTTTTGCCACACGATACGCATCAGGTATCATTGACGTTGTAGCAGTAATTCCTATTATGTCAGGATCATATTGCGAAATCTTTCTTTTAAAATCATCAAAAGTCAAATTTTCCCCAATTGAATCAACAATCTTTACGTCGTGCCCCTTTTTTCGTGCAACTGATGCAAGGTAGCCAAGTCCCAGTGGTGGCGATGCAACTCCAAGTATTTTTTTTATTTCTATTACTGTAGGTGGCACTACTAAAAGAACTCTCGTAAGCCTCACCATACCATAATTATTTTTGCACGACTACTCACTATTCTGTTCTATTCTGAAATTTTAAATTTAACGCTCTATAAAAATCTGTTAGTTCTCATAAGCGCGTTGATGACACTACCAGTACTTCTACACTAATTAGGTGAAAAATCCATATTGGCGCAAAAAATCATTTCTCTGCTACACTCTTTTTCACATGATCCTTTTTGGATGTGCGCTAGTAATGCAGTGATGATTTCCAATGCTCTCTCGAATAAGGGTTAATGTACAGAGATGCACTTTTACGATGCTCTCGTGAGCATATCAAAGAAAATTCATTTTACCTGCTTTTTTCGTTTTGAGTCATTCGATGGCCGATTCTTTGATTCGGATTCGTTTTATCACCGTTACCGATTCGTAAACAACTTGCTGCTTGAGAGCTTGATTGATTGCCGCAATGACATCGGGAATCGATAGCTTTTTCATGTATTCTGAGAACTTATATGGCGGGATGAGTTCAATTTTTACTGCTTATCATGATGTCATTTATTGATAATGCAAACTTTTGTAAATGTTCGAAGGCAAATGCGAAGCTGCTCTGGCGATTTGCCACTACAAGATGGGCAAGATGACAAAGGTTATAGATCGTGTAGCATTAAGGTGGCTTTAAAAAGCTCGATGAATGGTTTAAATGATTTGCCGAGTATATGATTTACTGTTGCATCATTGCTCATAAATAACTGTCTCATAAGAAGAAGAAATAAAAAAGTAAAAAAGAGAAAGCTCACCTTTTACGGAATTTCACAAAGTATACTATGGCTGCAAGAGCAGCTATAAGACCACCAATGCCACCATAGATTACAAAGTTGTTTATAGTTGGGAATGAATCATCGGGGTCATTAATGCTGTCTCCATCTGTGTCTTCTGATAGAGGATTGGTTCCTCTTTCAATTTCGGTAGCATCAGAAAGTCCATCGCCATCTGTATCTGATTTTAATGGATCTGTGTGATATGTATTTACTTCTTCAGAATCACTAAGTCCATCACCATCTGTGTCATTCACTATCGGATTGGTTCCTAACTGATATTCATTTATATTTGAAAGTTCGTCGTTATCAGCATCCATGGATGCATCGTCCTCAGTTGGATCTAAATTATAGGTAACCTCCCATTTGTCAGGCATACCATCTGAGTCAGTGTCATTATTTTTTGGATTTGTATTATGCTGAAACTCTTGCAGGTTTGTTAATCCATCGCCATCTGCATCTGAGGCTGCATCATTTGCTCTTGGATTCAAGCCATAAGAGATTTCCCATTTGTCGGGCATTCCATCATCATCCGTATCATTACTTCTTGGGTTTGTGTTGTAAAGGTATTCGTTGAGATTGCTTAAACCATCGTTATCAGGGTCCATAGTAGCATCACTAGCATTATTTGGATTTAAGTTGTAAGCCACCTCCCAATCATCGCACATTCCATCATTATCTGTATCATTATTATTTGGGTTAGTCCCATGTTGAAACTCTTGTAAGTTAGTTAATCCATCTTCGTCCAAATCTTGGTTAGCATCATCCACTTTGGGATTCAAGCCATAAGAGACTTCCCATCCATCAGGTATACCATCGGAGTCGGTGTCATTATCTGTTGGATCAGTCTTATAGATAAATTCATCGATATTGCTCAATCCGTCATTGTCTAGGTCGCTATTTGCATCACTAGCGTTATTTGGATCTAAATTATGTGTGGCTTCCCATTCATCAGTCATATTATCGTTATCCGTATCGTTGGTAAAGGGAGATGTTTTATATACAAAAAGTTCTTCACCATCGCTAAGGCCATCATCATCAGTATCAAGCTTTGTAGGATCAGTCTTAAATACTGCCTCTTCTGTATAATCGTTAACTGAATCATTGTCGTTATCAATAACTATTGGGTAATGGTCCACCGCATTGGGACCTACTTGATATGGTGTATCACCGATACCATCATGATCCAAATCTGGGCCATCGTAGATGCAGTACCAATTTCCGATACTCCCATTGTCCCATAAGTTACCACTTGATGAGTCGTATGCTTGAGTGCCATTATTGTTATTATCAAGAAACTCATTGAGGTACACTAAGTTGTTAGTCCCATTATGGATTAATAAGCCATATAGTTTTGAGTATCTGAAGTAATTTGCGTAAATCACATTATTGCTACTATTGTCGCTTAAAAGCAACCCATACGATATATTAGATGAAAAAACATTCCCGTAAAATGTACTATAGGACACGTTATATAGTTCCACAGCAGTTAGGTTTGCAAAGAAGAGATTATTTTCAATTGTAAAGTGTGTAGAGTTCTCGAGGTGGATGCTCTTATTTGAAAAAATGCTGTTACTATAGATTACTAAATTTCTTGAGTTATTAATTACAGAAAAAGCCTTATTTCCAATGATATAATTCCCGCTTATTGATGCGTCTGAAACATTGGCAAGGGACAGTGTAGTTCCCAGAGGCAGTGTTAGAATTGTGTTATTTGCAAGTGTTACATTTTGGAGATTCTTTAATATTCCGCCATATCCAGTTGCAACTATTTCATTTTCAATAAGATAGAAAATACTGGAATTCACGAGATAAAGGAAATCACCCGAATAAAGCTCACTTGATTCGATACTTACGTTATTGGCATTTTTAATCTCGAACATAAGCCCAGTAGTGAGAATGTGCTCATCTATGAAATGAACGTTTGTTGAATCTTCAATATATGTGCCCATTGAAAGAATAGCGAATACGCCGTTATCCCTGAATGTTACATTATCCACATCTATTAATTTCCCATATCTCGATGCAGATGAAAAAATCATGTTTGATGAGAATATAGAATCATTAACTTCTCTAATATCAAAGATAGTAATTTTTGCAGCTATACCACACTCTTCTATTCGAATGTTGTCATGATCTTGTCCAACGATATAAATAGCTTCGCCGTCTGTGGAAGTTATCTGCGATTTCTCAACAATCATATTATGCACATTGCTGTGGAGGTAAAGTGAATGCCAGTAAGAAAATACAACTACATTTGATATCCTAATATTATCCGTTGCAGAGAAGTAAATTCCAAAGCCATTAGTTCTTGAATATTCATTGACAACTGATGAATTTTCGACAACTATATTTTGAGCGTTGGTTGAAAAAATCACAAAGCTGGAACTACAGCTGGAAACATCCATAGTAAAATTACTACTTGAGACTACTACATGATTAGAATTTTTTTCAA
Organism: Candidatus Odinarchaeota archaeon; assembly: GCA_021162905.1. The sequence continues at coordinate 12,383 of JAGGXT010000155.1, forward strand.
TTATTAAAGCTTTGGAAGAGCCGAAAGAGTCGGTTGTAAATACTGTTACACTTACATTTTTAATAAAGATGTCACTACTATATTTTATACGAATACCTATTCCAGAGGTATCGTAGCTAACAGTTATTTTAGTGTTTTCAATAGTGATATTATGTGTATGACTAATCCATGCACCGATATACGCATCGGATATAATGGAGTTGTTTATAACTACATAAGGCGAATTTATCCAGACCCCTGACTGTGTCTCATCGCCGGAATGCCCAGCACCAACGATTGTTGAGCCGTTAATTGTACAATTCGCCCCATTATATATCCTGAATTCCCATCGGATTGAATTGTTGTAATCACGAATCGTGGTATTTTCAAGGACCAGATTGCCATGCTCGGTCACATTAAGTACTGCATTTACTTTTTTGAACCAAATAACGCTGTTTTGTAATATCAGAGTATTGTTTACTATCAAATCTCCATCTATGGTGATATTCTCGTTAGATACTGTAGTTGCTTGGTTTATGATCAAGTCTCTAGATGCTGGTGGTGTACTACCAGTTATTGTGGCTTTAGTGTCCGTGAACGAATTAACACTTAGCAAAAGGAGAGTTAGAATAACAAATATAATAAATCTTGTTTGGTCTCTTCCTCCGTTCAATATATCCATCTCCTAAACTTTTAGCGCAAAAAAGTGGTTAGAAATTCCCAAGTCGGTATTTAAAATTTTCTACAATTATAAATGCCTAGCTGTTATATACTTAGAATAGCATAATTATTATGGAAATAAGGACAAAAATAATATAATCTACATTTATGATGCAGACAATTAATATCACAGCAAGTAATAATATCTTAAATCTAAATAC
>JAGGXT010000153.1 GCA_021162905.1 Candidatus Odinarchaeota archaeon
CATAGCGTCTGCTAACTCTTTAGGACTTCCTGGATTTATAAGAAATCCATTTTTCCCATGAAAGAGTATCTTAGGTACCATTCCCACTTTAGTAGCGATTATGGCTCTTCCACAAGCCATTGCCTCTAGCATAGCTGCTGGAGCACCCTCTGTATAAGACGGCAAAATAAAGACATCTGACATATTATAAATTTTAGGCATATCATCATGTCCAAAGGAACCTAGTATTTCAATATATTTTTCCAATTTATTTTTCGCTACAAAATCCTTAATATACCCCATAAGAGTCCCTTGGCCAACAATAAATAATTTAAAATCAGTAGTCTTTTCTAATAGAAATTTAATAGCCTCCATAAGAACTTTTATTCCCTTCTCTTCTTCAAGTCTTCCAACATAGAGGAATTTTATGATTTTTTCCTCAGTTAAAGGAGGCGATAGTGGCTTAAATTTTGAAAAATCTACAAAATTGGGGCTTGAAATTACATTTTTGGCTCCTCTTTCTTGAGTAAGATTCTTCAATTCAGGAGACACACAAAAAACAAATTTTGCTCCCCTTAACACAATAAATTCAAGAAGTACTAAAAAATAGGTCAACATTTTTATCAACATACTCTTTCCATATTTTACCTCTAGTGCTTTCCTCTCAAATCCTCCAAGCCATACACCATAAGGAGTTTTTGTAATCTTACTGGCTAAGTATACTGGTAAACCTGCCAAGATTACATTTTCGACACGAATCAGATGAATTCTATATTTAAAGATCAATTTAGTTAAAAAAATCGTAAGAAATAGATAATTGAGAAATAGGCTTTTAACTGTTTGAAAAACACTGCCAGATATCCTAAGAGGAATAGCAAAAAGCAAAGAATTTTCTTTTATTTTTTTGGATAACATATGCTTCTTTTCTGTAAAGCATACAAAAACTACTTTATTAAAAATCGTTGATAAAGCTAAAGCCTCGGAGTACCCTTTTCCTGGAATCTTATAAGTGCTATGTATTCTCATTTGATTCATGATGAGCATGTTTTTCTTTCTTAAATCTAGGAAGTCATCCATTAAGAACACCTAAAGAAGAGATAATAATAAAGATAGTAATAAAAAGAAATCACATAACTACTTTTTTAACCTAGCTAGTATTAATCTTTCTAATACCTCTTCCGGGCTTGTTAATTTCTCAATTCCAAGTAACTCCTTAACCTTTGTAGTATCTACTCTGAGCTTCTTTTTATCATCCTCATTATACATCATTGGTTGACCAGTGTCAACAATCTCGATCTCTGGAGATATTTTACCGTTGGTGTGCTTTTCAATCAAACTCTTAATTATGACTGCTAGGTCATATATTGTTATTGGCTCGTGCCAGACAACATTTACAATATGACTAAGACTTCCTTTATTGTCCTTTTTTATATCCCCAGAGAACACTCTATCAACAAAAGCTTTGAAAGCTTTTGCAATATCAAGAACGTCAACATATAGCATTGGTCTGTACATACTATGCTTATAGGGTGTTAGTGTCTTACCTCTAATACCCCTTTCTATGAATATGTTAGCAGCTGTTTTCTCGGGCATTCCTTCACCAAGTACAGTGCCCATTCTAATTATGCCGAATATTTTCTCCGACATTTCATCATATATTCTAACGATCGTTTCTTGTCCTATTTTATTAATTGCATAAAGTCTTGCACGCGACTCCACTTTATCTGGGCGAAGACCAAAATCTTCCCTTATGACTCCTTCTATTCCGTGTTCTCCAAAGACATGCCATGAGCCTGATAGTATGAGTGCTTTAGCGGTATCTGACTCGTCAACTATTCTGCATGCACTCTGTAGGCCTAAAATATTTACCTCATATGCTAATTGTTTTTGTTCATTTATCTGAGGTATCTGAATAATTGCGGTATAAATTACAACATCAACTCCATCTAAAGCCTTTTTTAAGGCCTCATAATCTCGAACATCTGTTTTCATAAACTCTACATGGTCTTTTATTCTTTCAGGAGGGTCTTTAATGTCAATAACACGGACATTGTAAGATTCTAACATTTTATAAGTGGTCCACGAACCTATATACCCAGAACCACCAACAATTGCAATGGTAGGTTTATTAGACAAATAAGCCACCTCTGTTGCTTTTCGTTCTTCTAACAACATACTATACTTAAAAAATTTTTCACATAAAAGAAAAAGAAATAACTCAAATTTCTAATATTGAAGTTTCAAAAATTGTATGATTCACAATGATTGTCATAGATACTCTGGACTCTTCTCTGGTGGTATATCCCAAAGTTGTTGATGTGCCCATTTAAACGGATACTCGCCACGCTCCATCTCCTTCAGCAAGAACGAAATTATTTTCTTTCCTACGTCTACTCCATATATTTTTTTGGCATTTCTCATATGGTTAATAATGTCATCTGAATTCAAAACAAAATTAACAAATTTTGAAATAAATTCACCAGAAACTGGTGGTACCAATAAATTAGAATTAGCATCAAATACACTCTCTGGTCTATCAGTATTACAACGGATAGTTAAGCATAAGACCTCTGAAATATCATTTAACTCCTCTTGCACGCTTCCGCTATCTGTTAATTCGGCAATACAATGACCACTCTTCCAAAATTCTATTACATTACCGTAGCTTGCCCATAATGGTGTAAATAAGAAGTTTTCATATTCCTCTGATAGTCGTATTATCTTATCTCTTAAACCATAAAATTCCAGAGCTTCTCTTGTTGCAACAAGCTCAACCCAAACAACTGGTTGTCCCTTTTTAACAAGGGAAATAATCCCTTCTACAATTGATTTAAATCGTGACTCTACCAAATTTCCTCGTCTGTGAATATCAACACGTATCCAATTATCATATTCTTCAAGTTTGGGATAAATATCGAAAATTGATTTTTCTGGCTTTGGAACAAGTTTTATTGCATCAACTACTGAATTTCCTACAACTTGGATGCTTTCTTCTTGATACCCTTCATTTAAGAGGTGTTTCCTATTTATCTCGTGGGGTGCAAATAAATAAGCTGATCCTGCACCACTAACAAATGTATCCCATTGTTCTGGATAAGGCTCGTTTCGAAGAACAAACCATTCTCCATACCACTGATCTTCGATGAATTTTGAAAAATCAATAGTTACATTTTTCATTTTATGGTATACTTCGTTATTCCTCCACGATTTAGGTGCCATCCCACGAAGCCCTGCTTCATTTTGCCCAACTCCTTGTCTTGTTGAAAGAAACCATGATGCTGAAACAATAGCTGCACTAAGAGTATCACCATGGGGTATTGGTAGGACAACAAGTTTCGGATATTTCTTTTTTAGCCATTTACCTAGCTGACCTATGCGGTAAAACATCTCTGTTGCTTTACGTAGCAAATCTCCTCTTATACATAAATCAATAGAGGGATACATTCGGAATTCCTTTAAGCCGTATCCAAGAAGTTCATCATAGTGTTGTCCTGTTGTTGCAAGAATTACGGGGACATCTAGCTCTTGTGCCCAGTAAAGTAACGAGTATTGCTTATAAAAATCTGGTTTAGTTCCAACAACAACCATTATTACCCATTTATCTTCACTAAGCGCTTGTTCAGCAATGTACTCGACATACTTCTGATCCATTCTGAATTTTCCGATCTCTATCCTTTCTCCAATCTCGATGTCGCGAAGCGATGGAGGGTTTTCATTTTTAGCGCTCATAC
>JAGGXT010000338.1 GCA_021162905.1 Candidatus Odinarchaeota archaeon
AATGAGAATCTTAAGATTTACAGGTGTAGGTATAGTTAGAGGTTCTAAGAAAAAGCCAGAAGTTATAGCTGCAATAGCGCCCTCCTTAATTCTAGATATATTAAAGGAGTACATAAAAAATACTCAAAGTACATCGCTAATGCCATTTCTCTTATATGTTAACACAGAATACATAAAGATATTTCAGGGGAATAATCTCGGCAGACCAGTTAAAATTGCTCTAAAGAAGTTATATGATCTTGGTTATGTTAGATATGAGAAAGTTTCTGATTCAAGCATCCCAATAGACATTTTCGAAAACGGAAAACCTGTAGATCAGGTGATTCTACTTGAAAAGTATAAATATGATAAATAAACATAACTGCGTTAGACACGACATATCAAAAATATTTACGCTTGATGTATTTCAAAAAGAAGAGGAAATTTTCCAGAGAACACACGTCTATATGGATAATTTATATTCCGAGTTAAACCAAAAACAAGTAACGGAAGATGATATTGCCTATTCTATATTGGAATCAGCAAAAAAAGATACTCACGCCATAATTCTCATTTATGGTGAAGCTGGTACTGGCAAATCTGAACTTTGTAGAAGCATAGCACTAAAATTAAGAATTGAAGATAAAGAAAACAAATTAGACGTTATTCACATTCCCAAATCTAAACTCATATTATTTGGATATTTAATTGTCTTTGATCCAAGCTTGCTGACTATCGAAACACTAGAAGAAGCCATTAATGAATGGAAAAGAAGGAAAAAAGTAGTAAAAGAATTCTTTACCGCATCTCTTAAGGTAATGGAAGCTAAAGCTTCCCCACATAAGATTGAGCACATTGTCGACAAAGTTGTTGAAAGAAGATTAGAACTTTTGGATGAATTAAGCAAATCTGGCTCAAGCGAGGAACTTCGAGAGAAAGTCTTAAACTTTTTCGAAAGAGAAGATTTTGAATCAGTAGGAATTCAACTTTCCAACGAAGACGATGTAAAAAAACTTAATATGAATCTCCTATCTTCTTACCAGTTACTCAGAGGAAAGAAAGGGGTTAAACCACTAAGTGAATGGCTTATCCAAGAATTAACAAGGATAAGAAAAGAAGGGAGATATCCAGTTTTTATAATAGATGACGCCACTCTTCTATCAGAAAACTTGTATAAGGAATTATTCGACACAATATCAGACCTTTCCCGTTTACCACCATCAGCCATAGTTATTGGCGTTACAACAGGGAGATTTTTAGAAATAAAAAATATAGGAACTATATCTCAAAGAGCGAAAATGATTGTAAACGTACCAACCATATTCTTGGAAAACAAAGAGAAGTTTATTGAGCTTGTTGAAAAAAACCTTGCAGCATTAAAAGAACATAATTATTGTCTTTCATGTAAAAAACAGATATGCAGGTTATTAGAGAAAGATTTTAGAAAAGCATACAAACTTTTCCCACTTTCCTCAAAATTCGTCGAAAACTGGCATTCATTTTTACTTAAGATAAAAAATTTTGAGGGGCCGTCATCAAATGTTTTAACTCCGAGAAACGTGATAAACCAGTTACGTAGTTTCGTCTCACTATGGTTTGATAAGGGACTTTCCCCGGCTCATACCTTCTTTAATGAAGTGTCGGAGTATATAGATAAGAATGTTATAATTGATCCAGCAACACAGTACAAAATTACTCAGAATGATCAAAAAATTATGAAGGCTGCAATTAGAACTATAACGATGTACGGAGAAAAAGACGACCAGGGAAACTTGACAATTGATGAAAAAATCTTTAGAGAAGTATTTCTTTTCCAACCCGAAATACTTGGTGAACTATTTAAAATAGAAAATAGAAAGATAAAGTTATATCGTGAAGAACCAACTCTTGCTCCTCCACGTCAACCGGAAGAAGTTAAGAAAAAGGAAAGTATTGATAATTTAAAAAGCCGTATCCGACAAAGCGTTGCACGATGGGTGCGAGGAGAAAGTCTCGAGATACAATACATGGACGACATAACAAATGGGTTAAAGTACGTTCTTGAAGAAATTAAACTAAACGTACCCTTCAATTTAAAAACCGAAGTATTTCAACTTTCTCGTGATCTTAATCCTACAAGTGAACCTAAAATTTTTGTGTCAACTCAGACTCCGTCCTTTTCCAAAACAGCAATAATAGTTGACGAAGAAGATTTGGTAGATTTGGCAATAATGGGAATGAGTAAAGAAGAATTATTAAAATACGACATTTACGGCGGCGTCGATGTAGAATTGTTTAAACTCGATTTAAGAAGAAAATTCTTAGAAAACCATCCAGAAATTATAGATATATTAGAGAACTATCATAAAGAACTTCTAAGTTTTGTAGATAAAATTTACGACCTTAAAAATCTATCAATATTCGTCGTTTGCGCTATGCTTGCTACTTATTGTTTACGTCATAAACGCCCGTTACCAAACAACAGAAGCGAAATAAAAACATTACTAGTAGCAGCGTTTGAAGAAAAGGACTCAAATATTTTGAAAGACTTGTTTAAAGCGCTTTTTTTAGCCCATGAAAGCGTGTCACGTCCTTTCCTAGATAGTATCCTCAGAGAACTACGTAAGGATGTATTAACAGAAATTTATGAATACAAACCAAAAATTTCTGATGAAAGAATGCTTAAACTTGTAAAATTCAAAAACAAGACAATTTTTGACATCATAAACGAAGCACAACAGTACATTAAAAAAATTTCTGATGAGTTCCTACAGAAATTTAACGAATACGTCGAAGAACTTTGTAACATAGATATGGGTCTATTAACTTTTGTTACAAAGAATTTCGAGAAAATAAAAAATAACATAATTGGAACTCAAAGCATGGAAATTGAAAATATAGATAGAGACTTGAAAAAACAGCTTTTAACGGTATATGGTATTATAA
>JAGGXT010000142.1 GCA_021162905.1 Candidatus Odinarchaeota archaeon
ATAATACATTGTAGGTTTCTTTTTCTTGCAGCAGCAATATGTTTATAGAAACTATTCCTCCCAAAATGTGTTCTTATTGCGTTAGGTGGCTTCATTATTAATAAATTAGTTCCATTATTATATGAAGGTGCTATTATTATCCCTTTTCTAATTTTATTAACCAACATAGAAGCGTCATAAAGATCACTCCATTTCAGGAGAGGTATATCACTCGGAATTATCCAAAGTTCGTCAATTTTATACCTTAATGCTTGCATTCCTAAAAAGTATAGTGATTTATTAATATTAGAAAACCTATCCTCTAAGATCGTAAGATCTGGAAATTTATCTCTTAAAAAACTATAATATTGAGGAGCATTGGTTAATATGAGTATCTTATCAAAAAATGAAAAATCTATTTTCCCTAAAATGTCCAGAAGCATCATTTTTGTAAGTGTTATTCTCTCTTTGAGTGAAAGAATGCTTGAAAGTCTACTTTTTGATTTTTTGGGATCTTTTACAAGTATTGTCAAGAGCTTTTTCATGCTAACCACAATACTAAGAATTTTATATGCCCATTAAGAGGTTTCTATTTTTAACTATATAAAAAAATGTTTATTTGTTAGAATTGCATATTTTTTACTAAACCTAGGTTTCTGATTGAATACTTTAATATTTTTGTTCAAAGGAGCTGATTACTCTAATGAAAATCATTAAACTTACAGGAAAAAGGTATAAGCTTAATGTAATAAAGCGTAGATTAGTTATATTTAGGCTTAAAGATAAAGAAAAGTTAGTTTTTCCCAATCCTGACGCTCTTTATATAATAAGTGGGTATGGACATATGGACCTAAGAGCCATTTTAAAGTTGTCTAGCTACGGGTTGGGGGTTGTAATAAAAACAGAGCTCTCCAAAAATAGATTAAGGATTATAAATCCTGCAGAATTGGAGCTCGTATCTAGGCAAGTGCAGCACTTTATCGATCGTGAAAAAAGATGTTTTCTCGTAAAACAATTCACTATCGCAGCTCTAACTAATCGATTACAAACATTAACATTCTTAGGGAGAACTCTCAAGCGACAAACCAAAATTCTAGATTTTGGCATTAGAAATCTAGAAAGGGTTATAAAAAGATTAGAGCAGCAGAAAGGGAACAATGTAACTGCTGACTTATTTAGAAATTATATCGATGAGGGTGACAGAATTTATATTTCTACGGTCGCTAATTTGATTCCAACAAGATATCGATTTACAGGAAGAAGAAGGGAACTTGCCAACGATCCAGTTAATGTAACTATTTTGTATAGCTATATAGGATTAATTAAAAATGTCAGAAGAATTCTTAAAGATTTAGGTTTCCATACAGAAATCGGATATCTTCACAGTGAACCTGGCAATTTTGATAATCTTGCTCTTGATATCTCAGAGGAGTTTTATCAGCCTGTTATTGATAGGATAGTATTTAGGCTTTTTATAGATGAAATAATAAGCGAAGAGAAGCATTTTACGCGGGAGGGCGGGCATCTGTTTCTTAATGAGGATGGAAAAACTCTTATGAGTCGTATCCTTCAAACCGAGATTAGACGATTTGAAAGTTTCATCACACAACAAGCTATTAAATTAAAAAAACATCTTATGGAAAATGTGCCTTATAAACCATATATGTGGACTATTCCAGAGGGGAGCTAACCAATGATGGACATACTAATGTTTTCATCGGTAAAGGTTAAACTTTCAGAGGATAAGAAATCCATAGTTGCGGTATCTCAAAAAGGTAATAAAATTGAACGATCAATTGAGAACGCCCGCGCAATAATTTTAATGGGTGCATCAAGATTCTCTGATGAGTTTTTAAGTCAAATTGAACGACGTGGGCTTTTCTTAATTTTAGTAAATGGAAATATATCATTAATAATAAATGAGCATAATCTCCCATCTCTTAGTACTTTCCTTGAGTGTGAAAAGAATTTTATTAAAAAGCGAAACGATATAGCATTTGAAATAACAAATGCTTATCTAAATAATGCTACAAAGTCCATTTATCAGTCCTTTAAAATAGCGATAGAAAAACCAGACATCTCAGAGATTCGGGAACCGGAAAAGCTGTTTCAAATAATAAAGGAATTTGAAGAAAAAACATACTTTCCGACGATATCAAAGTGTTTAGGGATTCAAAATCCTGAAAAATACATAATCCCTGTTCGTAAAATTTTTATCTATCGAACCTTAGCGTATCTATTAATAAATCGATTGTGGCCCTCTTATTCAATAATTACTCCTAAGGAGTATAAAATACCATTGGCATACGATATTTCACTTGAATTATTGCCCATAGCTTGTGATGAATTAACGTTCAAACTCTTGGAAACTAATAAACGAAAATTACCACCAAGACAAGTTGTAATCGATTTTATGATGCGACATCTTGCCATTGAATTTTTCCATAAGTCTTTAGATAAACATATGCATCTCTCCGAAATACAAGAATATCAGATTAGTCTTCTAAAAGACACATTTCTCAAAGGACCAGTGAAATATGAAGCATTTATTTTGTAAATAAAGACTTGATTATTATCTACTATTGATACATTTTCAATAATATTATAATATTAAATAGCCTAAGAGGGATGTAAGTGTCACTGGAGAAGAAGTGGAAAATTATTATTTCTGGAGATAAAACAAGTGAAAGCGGAGCAGATTTTTCTATTGAATTTACTGATGCGGATGAACTTTTTGGCCCCACAAGGAAGATTACGATAAGTCAAAATCTTCTGGACGATCTTGTTCACAATGTGAGGAAATATAAAAATTACTATGTAATTAAAGCTTTAAAACAAGTAGTTCCTCCTAGAGAAAAAAGTATTCCTGAAACAAAAAATTTCATTGCAATTTTTGGAATAACGAAAGATAAAATAAAAATGGGTTTTCTTTTGCAATTAACTAAAGAAAGTATACTTCTGCTAATAGGTTTATGGCCATGTGAATTGGCTCAAGCCATTGCGAAGAAAGTTGAACTATTAGATAATATTATCACAGCCATGGGTCAAGTACCAGAATATTGGGAAAGGATAGATATTTTATTATTAGAAAAGAAACATTTTGAAAAACCAGAATATATAGTATAATTTCTTCAGATAAGAGTTTTTCGAAACTGCTTTATATTTTTAAAAAAATAACAAAGAGGTTTTATTTTTTAGTTTTATTTCTTAGAAAAAAATATTAATGATAACACTTATGTAAGACTGTCACTGATTCGCTAAGCGAAATTTCTTTTGTAATTTGAGGTGTGCCTTATGGGTAAAAGAAGAGTAATCATAATGGGTGCTGCTGGAAGAGATTTTCACAACTTCAACGTTTTCTTCAGAAATAACGACGATTATGAGGTTGTTGCTTTTACTGCCACACAAATTCCAAATATTGAAGGTCGACGATACCCACCTGAGCTGGCTGGACCAAAATATCCTAATGGTATTCCTATATATCCTGAAGAAGAACTTCCTGAGCTTATTAGAAAATATAATGTTGATGTCGTTGTTTTTGCATACTCTGATGTATCCCATGAGTATGTGATGCATCGGGCATCTATTGCTAATGCGTGTGGTGCAGATTTCTGGTTGATGGGCGCTTCTACTACAATGCTAAAATCGTCTAAACCTGTCATCTCAATATGTGCCGTCAGAACTGGCAGTGGGAAAAGCCCAACAAGTCGTCGTGTATCTGATATTTTGCATAAATTTGGAATTAAATATGTGGTTGTTAGGCATCCAATGCCTTATGGAGATCTAACTAAGCAGATTGTTCAGCGATTTGCAAGTTATGAAGATATGGATAAAGCAAACTGCACTATTGAAGAGCGAGAGGAATATGAACCTCATATTGATAAGGGAAATGTTGTATACGCAGGTGTTGACTACGAACGAATATTAAGAGAAGCAGAAAAAGAAGCAGACGTAATCCTCTGGGATGGAGGTAATAATGACTTACCTTTCTTTAAACCAGACCTACATATTGTTGTGGTAGACCCTCATAGGCCTGGACATGAGTTAAGATATCATCCAGGTGAAGCAAACCTTAGAATGGCTCATGTAGTGATTATTAGTAAGGTTGATACTGCTGATCCAAAAAATGTTGAATTTGTAAGAAATAATGTGAAAAAAGTGAATCCAAATGCCATTATAATCGAAGCGGAGATGCCAATGACAGTTGATAGGCCAGAACTAATTAAGGGAAAGCGAGTAATAGTAGTTGAGGACGGACCAACTTTGACTCATGGAGAAATGAGATATGGTGCTGGTTTTATAATGGCCAAAAAGCTGGGCGCAGATGAAATAGTGGATCCAAAGCCTTATGCCGTAGGATCTATTAAAGAAACTTATAAGAAATATACGCACCTAGATTTTATCTTGCCAGCAATGGGTTATGGGGTGGAGCAGATCGAGGAGCTTGAAGAAACGATAAACCGTGCTGATGCAGACTTGGTAATAATTGGGACTCCAATTGACCTTAGGCGTCTTATGAAACTGAATAAGCCTGCCGTAAGAGTACGATATGAAATCCTTGAAAGAACAAAACCGACGCTTGAAGATGTTCTTAAAGACTTTCTTGAGAAAAAGGGTCTTCTATAAACTTTTAATTTATCTTTTTGTTATAATCACTATAATTATACATTATAATAAAATCAGTTTTAAATTAACACAATTAAATCACTATATAATAC
>JAGGXT010000301.1 GCA_021162905.1 Candidatus Odinarchaeota archaeon
ATACATGGTATATTATTAACGAGCTAATAAAGGCAGGGGATCTTAGGTTATTACCTGATGATATATTAATAGATGCAATTAGAAAAGACAGGAGAATATTAATGATCTTAGATGACAAGATGACAATAGACCGGATTAAATATTTGATTCTTGAGGAATTTTCCAGGCTTTCGATTGTAAAGTCAGAGGCATGTTAAGCGATGAGGACAAGATTAGGATACTATCAGAAATTATTAAGCGAGGGGATACGGGTTATATTTCAAGGATCTCAGAGGATGAGCTTGTTAGACTAATTATTAATCGCGTTGGGGTTAAAAATTGGATTGATACACTAGTAAAGCAAGGGACAATTAAAAATGTGCCATTGAGATTACTAGGCAAGATAATAGAGCGCTATGGCAATATTGAATACCTTTCACACAAGCTACCAGTTGATCTTTTAATTTCTATGTTGACTAAGCGAGAAGTATTAATTTCTAAGGAGTTGAGGTATAAAATTATATTGATTTTGAAAAGAATTCCAGAGAAGGCACTTAAGGTATTATTAGATTCAAAGATTGTTAACAATCTTTCGATGGACGACTTTCGTGAACTAATTTTAGGGGTAGGAGTAAAGAAATGGCTTTACGCGAGTATCGAAATTGGGAATATTGGAGCGTTCAAGAAGGAGTATGTAGTTAAAATAATTAGAGAAGATACTAGAGTTGTTTTTGACTTACTAACGAATATAAGGGTTTTAAAGGCAATACCAAAGGATTTTGCAAAAGAAATAATGTCTCTTATTGATAAGAGGGATCTTTTGTATAGAGTGACTGAGAGTAAAAATTGTCTTGATCTTTTAGGATTATTGTTAGAACTTGACGGCGGTTTACTATCCAATGTTTCAACAGAAGATCTGGAGAGAGTTATTTACAAAGCATCATCAAGCTCTGTGGTCAAGTATTTTGAGTTAATCCCAGTAACTTTATCACACATATGCTATGAGAAAATTAAGAAACACATGGGACGTGATTGGCTATACAGGTTAGATGATGAGTTAGGGAGCAAGAATAGCGATTTAGCATTCCTAGTTGGTTTATTTGGAATACTAGATTACAGAGTTAGTGAGGCAAAACTTATTTTAAGCTCTTTTAAGGCTGAAATTAGAAGAGAAGATGTTAAGATAATCAAGGAATTTATCGAAGGAGATAGAAAATTATCGGCTGATGAGATATTGATATTAATTGCAAGGTATCCGCAATTCGGATTATGGGCTGTGCTAGAGAGACCAGAAGTACTGAGAGACCGAATTATAAGTAGCCTTGCTCCAATACTAAGGCAAAGATCTTTAAAGATTCGAGTGCTGGACTATCTATTGTCTCTTGGTAGTTTTGTCTCGATGGAGACCTTAAAACACATAAATCAAGAAATTAGGAATGGAAAATTGAGATTAGAGGAGGCAATAGCACTAGCGGGGAAAGCAGGAAGACCTTACAATTATGCAGTATTCAAAAATATTAAGGTGCAAGAAGATTTTGAGAAGGCACTACAAAAATTAGGTATTTTGTCGACTAGCTCTTAACAACGGGTTACGCAAAAAAGTGTAAAAATACAAAATTAGAATTACAAATAATAAATCAAAATCATGCAAGTGATGAATTTTGATATATATCATATTATCATACTCCTTTTTAAATTGCTTATTTTCTGATGCTTATCGGTACATTAAAATTTTAAATGATGATAGAAATACTGTAATAGAGTTAGATATATATCTATTATTTTATGCATATAATTCGTAATTACCGTGGAGGAGGTTATTGTTATGAGAGTGCGAATAATATTGTTTGTAATTCTTTTTGTGGTAGGATTGATATCTTTTATGTTGCTACCTGCAGTTATGACAAATAGTAGTATTGCTAATAATTATGCGGAAGAGAAAAAAGAATTGAATGTTGATATAAATGGCAATGTGAACGCTTTTGATGTGCCATCCCTTCTCTGGTCGTATGATACCGGTGCTGATGCTGATTCTTCCCCTGTAATTGGTGATATTGATAATGACAATAAATTAGAAGTTATTATTGGAAATGATGATGGAAAAATATGCGCTTTTAATGGCGAAGATGGCTCTTTACTTTGGTCGTATACAACAGGAAGTTATATCTTGTCTTCGCCGGCGCTTGGCGATATTGACAACGACGGAAAAATGGAAGTAGTTGTTGGAAGCAATGACAATAAAGTATATTCTTTTAATGGCGAAGATGGCTCTCTACTCTGGTCATATACTGCAAGCGATGGAGTAAAGTCCTCGCCAGCGCTTGGCGATATTGATGATGATGGTAATCTAGAGGTAGTTGTTGGAAGTTATGATAACAAGGTTTATGCTTTAAACGGAGAAAACGGAAATCTGTTATGGTCATATGCAACAGGTGACAACATTGAGTCCTCGCCAGCACTCGGCGATATTGATAACGACGGAAAATTAGAGATAGTTATCGGAAGTGATGATAATAAAATATATGCCTTAAACGGAGAGGATGGCACGCTCCTCTGGTCATACGCTACAGGAGGTGCTATCGAGTCTTCACCAGCACTCGGCGATATTGACAACGACGGAAAAATGGAAGTGATTGTTGGGAGTGGCGATGGCAAAATATATGCCTTAAACGGAGAGGATGGTACGCTCCTCTGGTCGTACACGACTGGTAATAGTGTTTATTCTTCGCCGGCGCTTGGCGATATTGATGATGATGGTAATCTAGAGGTAGTTGTTGGAAGTTACGATGACAAAGTTTATGCTTTAAATGGAGAAAACGGAAATCTGTTATGGTCATATACAACAGGAGGTGATGTTTATTCATCACCAGCAATAGGTGACATTGATGGGGATAACGAATTAGAAATTGTTATTGGTAGTGATGATTTTAACGTATATGCGTTAAAAGGTAGTAATGGTAATCTTCTTTGGTCATATTCAACATCTAATACAGGAGGTGTAATGTTTTCTTCACCAGCACTAGGGGATCTTGATAATGATAATAAACTTGAAATAGTGGTCGGTAGTGATGGTGGTGTGGTTTATGCCTTAGATCCAGCAAATTCTGGAAGTTTGGTTAGTTGGTCATGTTTTCGACATGATATTATGCACTGGGGGAATATAATACAATCGTTAATGGATACAGACTTTGATGGTCTTAGTGATTCCATTGAAGAAGAAATAGGGAGCGATCCATATGATCCTGATAGTGATGATGATGGTTTATTAGATGGTTGGGAATACTATAATGGTTTATCGCCTCTGCTTAACGATACTGATAGGGATGGAATGATTGATGGTTGGGAAGTGTACTATGGTCTAAATCCAACTGATTCTAGCGATGCTTTCTTAGATTATGACAGTGATGGCCTAACAAATTTGGATGAGTCACAATATTGGACTAATCCCTTCTCAAATGATACGGACGCAGATGGTTTACCAGATAATTGGGAAATTGCATACGGGCTTAATGCTACGAACTTTTATAATAAATACGAAGATCCAGATTCTGATCATCTTTTAAACTTTGAAGAGTACATGTATGGAACAAATCCTGTTCTTAAGGATTCCGACTCCGATGGTATGGATGACTGTTGGGAGATTGTTTTTAAGCTTAATGCTACATATGATGATAGCTCTCTTGATATGGATAATGATAACCTTACGAACTTGCAAGAATACTTACTTAGGACATATCCTAATGATAATGACACCGATAATGATGGTATAGCAGACAATATTGAGATTGCGATTGGCATGAATCCCTTAGATACAACAGATATATATGCCGACTATGATGATGATGGGTTAATTAATATTGAGGAATATAGGCTTGGAACTAAATTATGGTGTGCTGATACAGATGGTGATGGTTTGCCTGATGGCTGGGAAGTTAGATATGGATTAAATGCAACGTACTCTGGAGATGCTTTTCTTGACAGTGATGGTGATGGAATATTGAATATTTACGAATATGGAAACTTAACAAGTCCAATTCTAAATGATACAGATGGTGATACAATTCCAGATGCTTGGGAGATAAAATACGGTCTTAATGCTTCAAATCCAAATGACGCGTTTAAAGACAATGACAATGATGGATTACCTGCAGTCATTGAATATAACTATAATTTAAACCCGCTCTTGAATGACACTGATGGAGATGGTTTGATAGATGGCTTTGAACTGAAATTTGGTCTAAATCCTTTAGATCCAAGTGATGCCTACTTAGATCTTGATAATGATGGACTCACAAATATTGATGAGTTTAGATATGGCACGAATCCATTATATCCTGATACAGATAGTGATGGAATTTTAGATCCAGACGAAATAGCGCTTGGACTAAATCCATTAAATAACGATACCGACTATGATGGATTACTAGATGGCAATGAGCAGATATTTAATACTGATCCGCTAAATCCTGATACCGATGGTGATGGACTATCTGATGGGTATGAAGTTGCTAACAACTTAGATCCTACAGACTCGGATACAGATAACGATGGATTAAAGGATGGTACAGAGATTGAAATTGGTACTAATCCTAAAGTTGATGACAGTGATGGTGATGGACTATCTGATGGGTATGAAATAAATAGTGGTACGGATCCTCTTAAAAAAGACTCTGATAGTGATGGTTTTGTCGATAATAATGATCCATTCCCAAATATCAATAACTGGCTAATCATAGGAACCGCAATTGCTATAGGTATTATAGCTATAGTTGTGGTAATAATTTTAAAAATAGTTTTTAAGAAAATTTAATACCTAGTATTTATGTTTACTTGAAGTATAATCGTGTTGCGCATGTAAAGTGACTAGCTGACAGTTAAAAATCGTCTTAAACTATCATTTTTCTTATCCATTTGAATACTTCAACTATGCCCTTTGGTGTGAAATCCCTTTCTTTTGGAATCCAATGTCCCTTACTAAATTGTTTTGCCTCACCATAAGCTGAAATAGCAAAAACTCTAAAGTTCTTAAAATTTTTCTTAAGGTACGGGTATAGAAGACGATCCACTCCCATTAACCAGCCATCAGGATCCCTAAATATTTCTGGAAATAAGTCACACTTAGGTATAATAACTAAAGTTGATAAAGTTGTACGCTTAAGTTTCTCTCTTAGAATAATCATTATATTGTTTAAACCTCTACTCTGCAGAAGCAAATCAGATTCCTTCTTTGTAGGGTCGAAAAAAATCAAGAAAACATCACAGTACTTAAGTCTATTAAGAAATCTTCTATTCTCAGGATTCTTAAGAACTTCTTCTCGACTAAAATTCATTTGTCCAAAATTCTTTAGATATTCACCACTCGTATCAATAATAGAAAGATTAACTTCTTTCTGATTCACTTTGATTGTAACACCCAATTTATGAATCTTTTCAGGCAGTGTCTTTGAAGGAGGTATCCCATTTCTTATATTCTTTATCATTTCATTTAACTCAAAAAAGTGACTTTCAGTCAGATTAATTCCAACTAATTTATATTTATCTGGATTTTTAGAAGTATCATAGAGA
>JAGGXT010000263.1 GCA_021162905.1 Candidatus Odinarchaeota archaeon
ATATTATATAGCGTTTCTGTTATTTTGGATAATTCTGTATAATTTGCTTTTCCTCTGAATAAACAATGATTTCATTTATTAATTAGTTATATCATTAATAAGTTCACTAAAACAAAATTTTTAACTACACTTTAATAATACTATATATAGATGCGATGATGAGCATTCCTCTAGTCGAGGACCGGTTCGAAAATCATGAGAACCGGGGCAACCTAGAGGGTCCATCGGAGCAACTCGGCCGAAATCCGCATTGACGGGCTTCTTCATGATTCAACGGACTTAGTCCGTGAGATGAATGAGGGGCCAACCCAAATGCGGGACAGGCCGAGTATATCTGGGCGGGGGTATATAGCCACGTATTTAAGAGCCCACAGAGGACGGCGATGCCAACCAATGAAGTGGTGTGTTAGTACGTGGCGACACCCCGCCCATCTATTCAAAAAGGCGAACTGGCATGAAAATTGATAAAGTTGATGAAATAAGAAATTTAGTTTTGATGATAAATCAAGAAAATATATCAATAATTGTTGAAGGGAGAAATGATGTTTTAGCTTTGAGAGAAATTGGCATAAATACAAATATATATCCCGTTAAAGAAATCGTGAGAAATAATAAATGTTCATTAGTTGAATTTATTGAGCATGTATCTAAAAAATCCAAAAAATTTTTAATCTTAACAGATTTTGATGATGAGGGAAAGAGGATAGCAAAAAAATTAGCTTCGCTTCTCTCTCAAAGAAATGTAAGTCTTCAATCATCATTAAGAAAACGTATAATAAGACTTATGAAAAAACAATCTGTTACGATAGAAGGGTTCAAGAAAGTGTTTTGTTATTAATCTAAAAGTAATGGCCAATGATCTTAAAAATAAAATTAATGAGGTGTTTACTCATGGTTACTCGTGATAACTCAACTACTAAATATTTAATTCGTGCAAGAATAGAAGTTGATGGTGTTGTTGATAAACCAGATGTTGTAGGAGCTATATTTGGACAAACTGAAGGGTTACTAGGCAGAGAACTGGATTTACGTGAGCTCCAAAAAACTGGAAGAATCGGAAGGATACACGTTCAAGTAACCTCTAAGAGTGGGCGTTCTACAGGAATAATCGTTATACCATCAAGTTTAGGAATCGTTGAAACTGCAATTTTGGCCGCGGTTCTTGAAACTGTTGATCGTGTTGGGCCATGTAGTGCTAGAGTTACTATAGAGAAAATTGAGGACATGCGTGAGGCTAAGCGAAAAAAGGTGATACACCGTGCAGTAGAGATATTAAAACAATGGACAACTGAGATGATTCCTGAATCACAAGAAATTACTGAAGCTGTGTTAAAAGCATTTCAAACAACGCAAATTACCAAATACGGCGAAGAGGGCTTGCCTGCTGGACCAAATATTGATAAATCAGATACTATAATAATAGTAGAAGGAAGAGCTGACGTACTAAATATGCTAAAACATGGCTTTACAAACGTTATTGCAGTGGAGGGAACAAGCATACCAAAAACAATCATAGAGTTGAGTAGAAACAAAACAACCATCGCATTTGTTGATGGAGATCGTGGTGGTGAATTGATTCTTCGTGAGTTATTACAAGTTGCTGATATAGATTATGTAGCTAGGGCGCCTCCAGGGAAAGAGGTTGAAGAACTAACACATAAAGAAATAGTTAAAGCTCTTCAGAATAAAATTCCAATCGAGCAGTTAGGCTCGCTTAAGGCAATAACTCCATCAGAAGAATTACATATGGAACGAGGTGAGCTGCAAAAAATAGGTTCAACTATTACTATAAGTAAAGCTAATAACCTAGAATTGATTCCAGAAGAACTACTTGACTATGCTCAGACAGTTCGTGGAACGAATGAAGGTGTAATTTTGGATAAAAACTTTAAAGAGATTAAAAAAACAGCAACTAATTCTATATTAGAAACTTTAAAGTCCATTGATGAAGGATACGCATTGGTCTTCGACGGTGTAATTACTCAAAGATTACTTGATATAGCCTTTGGTAAAAAAATAAGTTATATAATTGCAGCTCGAAAAGGCAATTTTACAAAGCAACCTATAGATATAAAAATTTATACATTTGATGAACTTGTATCCTAAACATTCCTAGCTTTTATTTAATGTTTTTAATATTTTTCTCTCTATTTCTGCAGGAGGTTTTGCCTTAATAAAATCTTCTTTTCTCTTAGATAAAGGAATTGTTGCATCAATGCCTACTTTAGTAGTTATAAGTGTTTCTTGGTCTGCAGATGGATCTAAGCTGGATCCTCTTACATTATTAATTATTATTAAATCCTCACTTGCTTGAAATCTTGTAGCTATTGCCCACTCAACATCACTAAGATTATGCACATCTATATCATCATCCACAACAACACAGTGCTTCAAACTAGGATGAGCCGCAAAAGCTGCTATTATTGCATTCTTTGGATCACCTTCTGTATGCTTCCTAATTGAAATTACAGCATGCAGCCATCCACACCCTCCTGAGGTAAGAGAAACTTCCTTAACTTCTGGTACTACTTGTTTGACAAAACTCCAAATTTTGACTTCTCTCGGCATGCCCATTAAGATTTTATGTTCCTCTCCAGCTGGTAAAATAGCATGATATATTGGATTCTCTCTAAAATAGACCTTTTCTACCTCTATGATCGGCTGTTTTCGTACCTTATCATAACTGCCTGTAATGTCAACAAATGGTCCTTCGTCAACTTCTTTGTTGCAGTCAATAAATCCCTCAATTACAATTTCCGAACGTGATGGTACTTCGATATTATTGATAGGCGAACTTATAACTTCCAGTTTTCCATCAAGTAAGCTATTTGCCATCCAAGTTTCATCCATTCCAAACTCAAGAGGATAAGCAGCACTTATAAGTACGGCGGGGTGAACACCTATAACTATAGTAACTGGAGTATCTTTTCCCTTTTCTTTATTTTTCTTAAAAATTGTAAATAGATGCCTTGGAACAATCCTAATGGCTAAATGTTTATCATCGATAACCATCATTCTATGAAAAGATACATTTTGAGCATCTGTATCTGGATCTCTAGCATATACAAGCGCTGCCGTTATGTATGGTCCTCCATCTTTTTCATAGTGTGTTAGTATAGGAAGTTCTTTTAAAGAATCTTTGGTATTTTTTAAAAATGGAGCATCCGAAACTTCCTTAGGTTTTTTTGGATTTTCTGCTGCATGTATTATTTTTTCATAAAGATTTTCTTGTTTTATGTTAAGCGCTTCTCTTATTAAGTTTCTACTACCAGCGATTCCTGATATTATCCTAAACTGAGGCGATTCAATTACTTTTTTAAATAATAAAGGAATTCCGTCAAACTTTTTCATAACAATCGCAATTTCATATTTAATTGAAAGAGGCCTCTCAATATATTTAATAATGCCTTTCTTATCGATTTTTTCAATAAATTCTCTAAGCATGGTGTTCCCTCTTCAACTATAAAAATTAATTTCATTTACTGTTTATTAATTTCCTTTAAAATTTGTTTAAAAGCTTCAATGCACGCTATAACTTTTTCATCTTCATAACTACTGAGGCTTATGAATGAGACAACCGCTTTACCGGAAAGGCTCGATATTTTCTCTGTTATTATTTTTGCAATTATGTCCTCTTGTCCACCAAAGATTGAAAGCGGTACCGATGTTGAAGAAGGTAGTGCCTTAAAAGAAGGTATTGCTATCGCCAAGTTCCCCAGTCTAAATGTTTTATCAGTAGCAAGAAAAATAATTCCATTCTCAAGAAATAGCGCTGTTACATATATTGTAAAATTCTCTTTATCTATCTTCTTGTTATATACTACTGGAAAAACCATTTTTTCCACCAATTATTAATATTTTTCATTTTTCTAAGCAGCTGCATGGATTTTTGCCACAACGAGGGCATTTATTTGGGTATTTTTCAATTAACACTTTTTCTAGGTTGATATCCAGCAAATTAGCTAAGCTAAGCAACCATGCAAAGACATCAGCTATTTCCTCTTTTTGCGACTCTCTATCTCCCTTCAGAATGGCTTTTGCTAATTCTCCTATCTCTTCTACCAGCCACATAAAGGTTTTTTCAATACCTCGTTGTCTATCTCTTTTAAAATAAATATTATACATCATTTCTTGTAATTCTGAGGTATGCATTTAAATAACCCCTATATATTTATAGCAATGTTAGAACTGATTAATGCATCTTTTTGGATAAATAAAGACAATTAAGAATTTATGTTTCATGAAAGATACGCAAATAAACTATATCTTTTATTTTAGAAGAATGGTAAAAGACCTAAGGATCGAGCCCAAGCGATAATAACTACTAAGATAAGCGCTATTGAGAGAATAGTTACTGTAACTGGACCAATTTTAATTCCTTCGCTTTCATCTTGGAAGAATCGAATCAATCCAGCTCCGCCCATAGGCATTGGAGCTTCTCTTCTTCTCTTAGCTCTTGACATTATACCACCATCACTTTTAATTCTTAAGAAATATAATTATATTTATGGATACTGTACATAGCTAAGATATCCAAGTAATTATGTTTTACTTCAAACAAACTATTTAAATAGGTTTCGTATATGTATGATTGCTTGAGGGATGAGTTATGAGTGAAGTAATGTGGACAGAGAAATATCGCCCTAAAACACTAGATGAGATTGTTAATCAAGAAGAAATTGTTAAGCGACTGAAAGTATTTGTAAAAGAAAGAAATGTACCACATATGCTTTTTGCTGGTCCACCTGGAACTGGCAAAACAACAGCTATTTTGGCATTTGTAAGAGACTTGTATGGTGAAAATTGGCGGAGAAACTATTTAGAATTAAATGCATCCGATGAGCGGAAAATTGAAGTTATCCGAACAACTGTTAAGCAATTTGCATCAACACTACCTTTTGGTGATGTTCCTTTTAAAATTATAGTTCTAGATGAGGCTGATAATTTAACTTCAGATGCTCAACAAGCGTTAAGAAGAATTATGGAACAATATGCCGATACTTGTCGTTTCTGTCTCACTTGTAACTATTCAAGTAAGATAATTGAACCTATACAATCTCGCTGTGCGATCTTCAGATTTGCACCGCTGAAAGATGAAGATATGAAAAAACGTATACTTTGGATTGCCGAGCAAGAAGGTGTAGAGATAACTGAAGACGGCTTAGATGCTATAATTTACGCTGCTGAAGGCGACATGAGACATGCTATAAATATTTTACAAGCATCATCAGCATTAGGAGAGACAGTAACATCAGATGTTGTTTTCAAAGTTGTAGGAAGAGCGCGTCCTGAAGAAGTGAGAGAAATGCTTCAACTTGCATTTTCTGGAAGATTTATGGACGCTAGAGAGAAGCTTTATGAACTTTTAATAAAATATGGTCTATCTGCTACAGATGTTGTTAAACAAATTCATAGAGAGATTTTTAAACTCCCAATAGATGAACGGTTAAAAGTTGAGTTAATAGACCATATTGGTGAGGTGGAGTATAGATTAGTAGAGGGTGCTGACAGCGAGATTCAATTAAGTGCTTTACTTGCAAAATTCACAGTAATTGGTGTAAACCAAAGAAAATAGCCTATAGTCGGGTGCGTGCATATGGTATTACCATGGACTATAAAGTATCGCCCAAGAAGAATATCTGAAGTAATTGGTAATAAAAAAGCGATATCTCAATTTGTTAAATGGTTAGAACAATGGCTCAGTGGAAAACCACCTAAGAAAAAAGCCATAGTCCTTGATGGACCAGCTGGAACTGGTAAAACCTCTTTAGTGTATGCTGCAGCAAACGAATATAATTTGGAAGTAATAGAATTAAATGTTAGTGACAAACGTGATGCTGAAACGCTTAAACAGGTTGTTGGATCTGCAGCGTCTCTTTCTACGTTGACTGGCGCAAAAATGAGAATTATTCTTTTAGATGAGATAGACGGGATTTCAAGTAGAGCTGATAGAGGAGGGCTTCGTGAGGTAATTCGAATTATAGATATAACCAGAAATCCCATCGTAATGACATCTAATAATATTTGGGATCCATCATTCAGAAATCTTAGAGAGAAGTGTGAGATTGCATCTTTTAATAGACTAACTGAAAATATGATTGTCACTGTATTAAGAAGAATATGTGAAAAAGAGGGAATAAAGGCAGAGCCTGAAGCTCTTAGAAAAATAGCTCAAAATTCTGGTGGTGATTTGCGAGCTGCAATTAACGATCTCCAAGCTTTTTGTCAAGGTAGAAAAGAACTAAAATTAAGTGATTTACATTTAAGCAGGCGTGATAGAGAACTAAATATTTTCGAAACTTTATCTAGAATATTTTATGCTAAAAGCGCTGAAAGTGCAGTATCAGCTGTTATGTCATCTGAAGTTGATTATGAACTCTTAATGAGATGGCTAAGTGAAAATATTCCTAGATTTTTTAAAACAAACGAAGAAATAGCATATGCTTTTGATAAATTATCTAAAGCTAGTATCTTCCTAAGTAGAGCTAAATTTGGTCAGTATTGGCGTCTCTTGGTATATACGTTTACTCTTATGTCGGCTGGTGTTGCTGCTGCTAGAAAAGAACCCATAAAAGGATTTATAAAATCCTCTTTCCCAACTTGGATCAGAAAGCAAATAGCTGTTCAAGAGAAGCGTCAAAAGTTATTAGAAATAGGAAAGATTGTTAAACGATATGCACATTTATCTGCAAGAGATTCTGTATCTGAAATTTTACCGTATTTGACCATAATTGCATCCAATAATAAGAAGTTTGAAGAAATACTTATTAAGAGATGGGATCTCACTTCAGAGATGTTAGCTCTCCTAAAAGAAACTTTTCTCTAAATTTTTACTTATTTCATGTTTCATTTCTAGCAAAACTTTAGATTTCATGAGATGGTCAATATAAGACAAAGTTAGTTTTTGCATGAATTTTTTAATAATTGTCTTTGAAGGATTAAATTTCAGATTATGAAAAAATACATCCAATAGTATAAG
>JAGGXT010000261.1 GCA_021162905.1 Candidatus Odinarchaeota archaeon
GCTATTTCATATAACTTTGTTTTAATCAACAAAGCACTAAGAGAAAGAAAATTTATATGATTCTTATATGATTGTTTACAAATATGTATACTAGGGGACAAGAAATGCTTAGTAAAGATATCCTCGAGGAAACAGTACAGGATGTACATAAAATTTTACATGATCCCATTGTCACGCGGTTGTTAAAAAGATCAAATCTTACAAAAGTTCAGCTTGAAACGTTGTTGATACATTTTCTATTAGAAACAAAATATCCTGGAGCGTTTAATTATAATGCAAAGGGCCAAGCATGTTCTAAAAAGCTTTCTAGGGGTGCTTTCTATAGAAGTCTTACTCAAGCAATGCAAAATATTATTGAATCAATATATACAGTAATTCTTTTAGGATATATAGGCATCTTCGAAAGTCCTGAACTTCAACCACTGATAGATCTATCTGAATCTATAAAAACGTATGTTACTGAGATAAATGAGAAATACAATCTGGAAAAAGAGGAAAAGAGGATTGAAATAGAACTTATTGTTAAGAGAATCATTAGAACTATAGAAAGTATTTCAAGCAAAATCTTAATAAAACGAAAATTAAGGGTACCAAGAAAGTGAATTTTTAAAAATCAGATTCAAAATAGTCTAAGTTTTGCGTACTCCTCTATCTTATTTTTAACTTTTTCACTTATAAGGCGGTATGCTCTTTGAGCTCGTGAACCTCTTCTTTCAAGGATACCGTCTTGCGAGTATAATCTTTGTAGGCACATAGAGACAGTGCTTGCTTTAATCTCTTCATTAAACACTATTTTGTATTGTTCTTGGACATCCTTTGATGTGAACCAACCACGATGGAAGTTTCTGATGATCAAAATTTCGACTTTCTTTTTAATAGGCAGGCTATCTATATCAAATAATTGCTCCGCATCTATACTTTCCTGATAGCTTTCATCACTGGTAGAAAGTATTTTATTAATGTATTTCTTTATTGTTTCAAGCAACTCCTCTGGTATCCAGCCACTAATTGTTATTTTAAAAGGTTTTCCAGTCTCTGGGTCTATTCCTTCAAACTTAAAGTTTGTTTTTCTAGCCAAGTGTTCAACCCTCACAATATTCACTTAATATAGAAATATTATGTTAACAAGTATATATGCGTATTTGTTATTCACAGAATATAAAAAGTTAACGACTTATTTCTGTCTTAGAAATCTTCTTACTATACATTTTCTCATTCTTATAAACCTACTTATTTTCGGTGAATATTGGAAAAAAATGCATTAGAATCCTTTTTTTGGGAAAAATAGGAATTTCTCCAAAGTATTCATTAATTCACATATTCACAATTGTGAATAAAGAAAAATGGAAAAAGAGACGAGGTATTTACATATTTCCACTGGAAATGATGGGGTTGCCTTATTAGATGAATAGTGGTATTATTTTGCCTATTTTTTCAGAAAAAGATAAGAAACAGACTTATTTTTTCATATTTTTTCACAAAGATAGGCGCTTTTTGTTAAAAATGAAAATTGTGATAGCGCGTGTGTATTACATAAGTAGGTTCTCACCACAACTCTTATAACCTTGATTTCTACTGGAAATTTTGGTGATTTTTATGAACGATGATTCAGCAAAACCCTTAGACAAGATTTTCGAGCAGTTCCTTGCGAGCCCAAAAATAATAAAAAATCGTGATGTTTTAAGACCGACCTATGTTCCTGAGCATTTGCCTCATAGGGACGAGCAAATAAAGAAAATTGCTATGATTCTCGCTGCTGCGCTTAAGGGAGGTACACCATCTAATCTATTACTTTATGGAAAGACTGGAACTGGAAAAACTGCGGTTGCTAAATACGTACTTAAGCATCTCAAGCAGAAAAGTGTTGAAACAGGGCTGGATCCTCCTTTAATATCTTATATAAACTGTGGTATCGTTGATACAAATTATCGCGTCTTAGCTCAATTGAACAAATCAATTGGAGTTGAGGTCCCATTTACTGGGCTTCCCACAGATGAAGTTTATCATAGATTTGTTGAAGCTTTAGATACAAATTCAAAATTGATGATTATAGTTTTAGACGAAGTTGATATGTTAGTGAAAAAAAGTGGAGATTCGATACTTTATGATTTAACTAGGATAAATAGTAACTTAGAGAATGCACGTGTTAGCATAATTGGAATTTCTAATGATCTAAAATTTAAGGAATATTTAGACCCTAGAGTTCTCAGCAGTTTAAGTGAAGAGGAAATAGTTTTTCCACCATATACCGCTAATGAGTTAAAAGACATATTAACAGAAAGAGCAAAGCTTGGAATATATGAGAATGCAATAGCCCCTGGTGTCATTAATTTATGTGCTGCTTATGCTGCAAGAGAACATGGCGACGCGCGAAGGGCATTAGATTTATTGAGAGTGGCTGCTGAGCTTGCTGAGAGGGAAGGTGCAAGCCAAATAACCGAAAGACATGTAAAGGAAGCGAAAATTCAAATAGAGGCTGATGTTGTTACAGAAACGATTAAAGGCCTTCCTCTTCAATCCAAATTAGTTCTGTATGCCATTTACATTTCTCATACGCGATCTACTACAGCTGTTATGACGGGGGATGTATATGCGATATATACAGAATTATGTAAGGAGTTACATATTGAACCATTAACCCAAAGAAGGATCAGTGATTTAATAAATGAGCTAGATATGCTAGGCATTGTAAATGCTCGTGTAATTAGTAAAGGTCGCTATGGACGAAGTAAAAGAATAAAGTTAGCTGTTTCTAGGAAGCTAATTAGAAACCTTTTGGAAGACGATCCTCGTTTTCAAAAGATATCTAAGTTTTTATCCGATTAAGATTTTTAATTAAGTGGTGAGAGTTTGTATCCTCCAAAAAGTAGATATATCTTAGATATAGCCATCCCTTCAACTTTTACTTCGCAGGTCAAACATGGAATTTTAAAAACTTACTTAATAGGGCAATTAGCACGTGCGGTTTCTATTTTTCGAGTAAGAAAAATTGTTATCTATTTAACAAAGAACACAAAATCCGAGAGGAAAAATCAGAGAATTATTGAGTTGATATTAAGATATCTAATAACACCGCAGTATCTTAGAAGGAAGGTTTTTCCGAAGATGGCTGTCCTTAAATATGTTGGGATATTACCTCCTTTGCAAACGCCAAATCATCCTACAATTACCAATATTGAGAAAATTTTTGATGAGTTTAGAGAGGGAATTATCGTAAAAGAGACTCAAGATTACTTATTTATTGATGTAGGTTTAGAGGATCCTGTTATTGTTAGGAAACATAAAAGAAGAATTAAGAATAAAATTGTTGTAGTTCATTTAAAGAGGAAGGGTTCTGAACTTAAGGGGACGATTGTAAAGAGTGAAAAGGTACCTTATTATTTTAAGTATGACATTCTATCTTTTAAAGGAACTCTAAGAGAGCTCTTGCAAAAAAGTTATAAAGAATATGATTTAGTTATAGGGACTTCAAGATTCGGCAATCCTTTAGAAGAAGTTGAAAATCAACTCTTTAAAGAGTTAAAAAAAAGGCGACGGATATTGATAGTATTTGGTGGACCAAAGGAGGGCCTTTTAGATATAGGAGCAACTAAGGAGGATTTTGATTACTTTATTAATACTATACCGAATCAAGGAGTAAGAACAATTCGTACAGAGGAGGCTGTTTTTGCCACTCTATCGATTTTTAACTATCTTATAGAAAGAAGTAATAACAAAAAAATGTGAGAACAAAAGATTTATATTTATCACAGTATTGAGACTCTTTGATTAATACATTAAAAACTTATAGAGAAAGTCTATAGTAAATGCTCTAATATCACCATCCATGGTAATAAGGAGGAATATGTTTAATGGGCCACAGAAAATTTAGTGCGCCAAAACATGGGTCTTTAGCATTTCTACCAAGAGGTAGAGCTAGAAGGATTATCGCAAGAATCAGACACTGGCCAGAATATACTGGTAAGGAGCCAAAACTTCTTGGCTTTGCTGGCTACAAAGCAGGAACGACGCACGTAATATATATTGAGAATAAAAAGACAAGTCCCCAGTATGGTCAGGAGATTACTAAGGTTGCAACGGTTATAGAAGCACCTCCTATGTTTGTAATAGGTATTAGAGGTTATTCTAAAGATATTAATGGTTATCGATTAATTACTGAAGTTCTGGCGGATCCAAGCACCTATCCTAAAGAGTTAAAATTAGATAGGGTTCTGACACTACCTAAAAAGGAGAACTATAATTTTGAAGAAAAAATGGCAAAATTTGAAGAAAATGTTGAAAAATTCACACAAATAAGATTACTGCTCGCGACACAACCAACAATCGCAGGGATTCATAAGAAAAAACCTGAGATATTAGAATACCCTATAGGTGCTGCGTCCATTGAATCTGCATTGGAATATGCAAAATCTAAGATAGGTAAAACAATAGTCGTAAATGAAGTTTTTTCACCAGGACAGTTTGTGGACGTTATTGCTATCACTAAAGGACATGGTTTTCAAGGGCCTGTGAAAAGATGGGGTATTAGAATACTTCAGCATAAATCACGAAAAACAAAGCGAGGTGTGGGTTCAATAGGACCTTGGCATCCTGCAAGAGTAATGTACACTGTTCCTAGAGCTGGCCAAATGGGATTTCATCAACGAACTGAATATAACAAAATAATTCTTAAAATTGGTAGTAGTGGTGAGGAGATAACCCCAAAAGGTGGATTTCCTCACTATGGAGTTGTTAAGTCTAACTATATACTTCTCCTTGGAACGGTTCCTGGACCTGCTAAAAGATTGATTCGTTTGAGAGATGCAATAAGACCACCAAAATCAAAATATGAATTGCCAGAAAGTCGTGGTGAATATCAAATAACTTATATTAGCTTAGAATCGAAGCAGTAGGTGAGGCTAAATGAAGGTTAACGTTTATAACTTAGATGGTGAGCCAGAAGGAGAGATTGAGCTTCCAAGTGTATTTAATGTACCTTACAGGCCAGATATAATAAGACGCGCCTTTATAGCAATATCATCTTTAGGATACCAACCACAAGGTAGAGACCCTATGGCTGGAAAGAGGACAAGTGCAGAGTCTTGGGGTACAGGTCATGGAGTTGCAAGAGTTCCTCGGATCAAGGGATCTAGACATCCAGCAAGTGGAAAAGGTGCTTTTGCTCCTATGACTGTTGGTGGAAGACGAGCACATCCACCTAAAGTCGAGAAAAATATAGTTAAATTAATAAATAAAAAAGAAAAAACACTTGCTTTAAAATCAGCAATAGCATCCACTGCTAACATAGATCTTGTGAAAAAACGAGGACATATATTTGATGAATCAAAAAAACTTCCTTTAGTTGTAGTTTCTGAGTTGGAAAAAATAAATAGTGCTAAGGAAATAAAAGAAGTTTTTAAGAAAATTGACGTTTGGGCTGATATAGAGCGAGTTAAAAACAGAAAAAGAGTCCGTTCTGGGAAAGGCAAAATGAGAGGAAGAAAATACAAAAGAGCTGTAGGTCCATTAATAGTAATAAGTGAAGATAAAGGAATCGTTAAGGCCGCTAGAAACTTTCCTGGGGTTGATATAATTAAAGTTAAAAACCTTAGTGTAAAGCATCTAGCACCGGGTGGTGTTGCAGGACGTTTAACTATTTGGACTCAGAGCGCAATAGATATGTTAAAAAACAGATTTAATGAGGGATAAAAATGTCATTTGACCCATATAAAATAATTATAAACCCCGTGTCATCTGAAGCAGCATTTAATCTAATGGAAGAAAAAAATACTCTTGTATTTATAGTAGATAGAAGAGCCAATAAAATATCTATAAAGAAAGCTGTTGAAACTCTTTTCAATGTAAAAGTTATTAAAGTTAATACATTAATAACACCTCAAGGAAAAAAGAAAGCTTTTGTACGATTATCACCTGAGTATAATGCAATAGATGTTGCAACAAAAATGGGTATATTCTAGTTATGAGGTGAATTAAATGGGTAAACGATTAATAGTTCAGAGAAGAGGGCGAGGAAGTTCTACATTTCGGTGTCCCTCTCATAAAAGAATTGGTGATGTCAAATATCCTAAATATTCTGAAGTTGAAAGAACAGATGTTTTATTGGGGAAAGTAGTGGATATTCTCCATGATCCTGGTAGGGGAGCTCCTGTTGCTAAGATAAACATTAATGGAGATACATTTTTAAACGTAGCTGCTGAGGGAGTATATGTAGGTCAGACAATATTTATTGGTGCACAAGCTCCTATATCAGTAGGAAACATTTTACCTCTTGGCAAAATACCTGAGGGCACTCAAGTTTTTAATATAGAAGGGAATCCTGGTGATGGTGGAAAATACGTTAGAAGTTCTGGTGATTATGCAGTTGTTGTAACTCACTCTGGAAATTATGTTATAGTCCAGCTACCATCTGGTCAGCAAAAATCATTTTTAAAGGAGTGTCGCGCTACAATAGGCGTTGTTGGCGGTGGAGGTAGAATAGAAAAACCATTTGTTAAGGCCGGAACAAAATATCATCTAGTCAAAGTTAAAGCATGGAAATGGCCTAAAGTGCGAGGAGTTGCCATGAATGCAGTATCTCATCCTCATGGTGGTGGGAGCCATCATACTCCGGGTAAACCTACAACAGTTCCCAGAACAGCTCCACCAGGACAAAAGGTAGGATTAATAGCAGCTAGACGTACAGGACGACGATAAAAAATAATTTATTTTTTGTCATCCATTAATTCTCTCCATTAATCCTTTTTCTATGTTATCTAATTGATTATAAATAGTATTAATTATATTTTGAGAC
>JAGGXT010000087.1 GCA_021162905.1 Candidatus Odinarchaeota archaeon
ATTTTAAAAATGCGTAAAATGAGTTAGATAAGATTAAATGATGATACCTGTTAAGTAACTATTGTATTTTTTCTTCGAGTTTTATATCGTTTAAAAACATTAAAATGACAGCAGTACTCAATCTAAATCCCTTATTTACCATATCCCTAATCACATCTTCTACTTCCGCTCTGCTCAACTTTTTGAAGAGAAATAGAAGTTTTAAAAGAAATAATGTACCACGGATTTCTATGTTGAACTTTTCTCCTATCTTTCTAGCTCTCTCATCATCTATGATGGCAACATAGTTTTTTTCTACCGTGGCCAATATGGTAGAACTCTCTCCTTTTCCCAATTGATATGTTTCTGAAAAACTAATAGTTGTGGAAGGGTCTTTAATAACTTTAATTATTCCTCGCTTAATATAGTCCTCTATAATATGCTCTTCCTCAGCTCCTATTTGTTTTCCTTTTCTAACAACTTCATCATACACAGCTTCAGTTATATAAATTTCATTAAATACATCTATAATTTTCTTTAGGACACTCGTTTTTCCTAAATATATTAAAGGGGTTGCATTGAAAATCATTCTTCTTTTATTTTCTCTACCCATTTTCTTGCAGCCTCTAAATCAGCCTCTAATAAATCCTTAGAGTAGCGAATTACGATACCAAGAGAAGCTAAACGAGCAATGAACTCTCTGATTGACAGGCCGGCATTTTCAGCAGCTTTTCCAAGAGAAATCTCGCCCTTTAAGTATTTCTGCACTGCTTCACTAAACCTTTCTTCCAATATCTTTTCGTGTAACAGTTTTCTTGCCAGAACAGCCTTTGGAATTTTTTCTCTCTTTGATCTCTCTTCAAGATACTTTGAATCCTCTTCAGGGATTCTTAGCGGTAAATATTCGGACAAATTGATCACCTCATAGAACCTTATTAATACTATAAAGTTCTATTAGGTTATATAAGGTTATCTAAAAATTAAAAATGTCTATAAATAAGCAAGAAAATCCTATATTAATGTATAATTACCTACTTTTGTCATTAAATGGTTCAAGATGTATTACTACATCAGTAACGTTTTTTATTTTCTCTTTTATCTCATTTTCCAAATGATCTGCAAGTGCATGAGCGATGGAAATAGGAGTAGTCTTGTCTACAAGAACGTGCATATCAACAAATATATACCTCCCCAAACATCTAATACGAATTTTATGACACTCCCTAACTTCCTTGTGACTTTCAACAATATTCTTTATCTTATCTATGAGTTCTTTGCTAGGTATCTTATATACGATGCTCTCATAAATCTCTGTTGTGTTTTTAACTGCACCAACGAACATTAATATGCCTATTAATAGAGCAGCAAAAATATCAAAAATATAACTATAGTATATTGCTAGGGAAACACTACCTAAAACAAGTAGTGACTCTAAAGAATCCACTGCAAGATGTCTAAACTCAGCCTTTAACGATACACTCTGTGTCTTTTTAGATAATAAGTACATAGATATCATAGCAGCTATAATAATTATAGTCGAAATAAGAGCAAAGTATATACCAATTTCACCAACACTATATTCGATATTTATTCTCAGAAAGGATAGAATAAAGACAATAGAACCCATAGATATCATCACAAAATTTGTAACAATAACGGAAAGTACTTCATAACCCTGGTGGCCGTAGGGATGGTCCTCATCTGGAGGTTTGTAAGATAAAATATATGAAAAATAAGCAAAGCTAGAAGACAAGACATTTATCAGAGAATCCAAACCATCAGCAACTAAGGCAAGAATCCCTGAAACTAAACCACCATACACTTTAATGAATGAAGAAATAAAGTACGATACTATTGAAAGCTTTAATAGTGTCATAAGTGAATGTTTACTCATAAAATCACTTCTTATGAGCTTATTTAATTTTTTGACCTATCTCTGACACTTTAATCTTCCGTTTTGAATCAACATATATTATTTATTGTTGTTAAAAAGATAGGAAATTAAATAGATAAGTAAATCCATAATATACTACACTTCAATCACTTCTATATCATATTTTCTTGCTATCCTTGCTTGTTTATTATCTGAAGTTAGCAATGGTAAGTTTTGTTGTTTTGTCAAAGCTATATATAACATGTCATATATCGGAGTTCTATTTTCTATAGCGAATGAAAAGGCATCATCAATAAATTTGCTAGAATCAATCACTGTTAAAACTTTAGAGAATATAATTTTCAAAGCTTCAAGCTTTTTTATGGCATCTTTTTCTGATATAATATTCATGTAATACGCTTTCCAAATAGCATTTGCACTTTCAATAAGCACAAAATCCAAACTATATGCCTCATAAAGATATTTCTCAATAGAGCTCCAGCCCGGCTCTTTTAATACATATTTAGATAATGCGGAGGCATCAATTACTATCACGATCTTTCCTCACAGCTCTTGATGCAAATCCAGAAGGAACACTTGATGTCCTCTCTATAATCTTTCTTGCTCTTTCCAACGCCTCCTTAGCTTCAAGTTCCTTGATTTTCTTTATAACAAACTCTCTAAGCTCTTGGCTCCACTTTATCTTATTACTGTATTTTTTCATTTTCCTTTTTAATTCTAAAGGAACTTTGAATGTAACGGTACTACTCAAAGGTATCACCAAGAATAATACACTTTTGAATTATTTATTTCTTACGTGCTCATCTAAAGTTTTGATCATTAGTTGCAAATTATGATATCACTCTCTATATCTTTAGTATGGCTATATATCCGTTATTTGTAATGGTAACAACTCTATTTGCGCTATGAATCCATAATAAACCTTGAACGTCACCATATAGAAACCATTTCTTTAGTACTTTTATATCACCATTCATCATTTTTATCAAGTAAATATAATTATCATAACTGCCAGTTACTATGTGTTCATTGTCGGGACTCCAACACATATCATAAATTCTTCCTTTGTGAAGTTTTCTTCTACAAATTTCTTTTAGTTTTTCATCTTTGAACTCGAGAATTACAACTTCTCCATTATATAGCCCGGCGCATAACTTAGAGCCATCATTACTCCACTTAATAGTATAAACCGCTTTTTTGAGATTTAATGAGTCTAATAGAGATAAATTCCGTGAAAAAATTTCTATTTTTCCCCTTGATAAGCCAGCAGCAATATATTTACCACTTGGATCCCAACCCACAGTCCATAAGGAATAGCTTCTTTTTTCTTCTTTAGCTATTTTCTTTTTCAAGACATCAAAAATTCTCAGAATTTTGTCACCACAAGCAACAGCAACTTTTGTTCCATTTGGATTCCAAGACAAATCATTTAATATTACGTCTTTTAATTTATATCTGAAAGCACGCTCCCACTTTTCCTTACTAAGAATTAACAGAATCCTCCAATCCAATATTGTTGCGAGGAATCTATCATCTGGACTCCAAGCAAGACGGTCTATTGACATATCTGAGATTTTCTTAGTTTCAATAACTCCTTGTTTGTATAAATCAAAAAACTCTATTGTCCCTTTAGTAGTTGATATGGCAAGTAAATGTGGATTGTGAGCATTATAGGCCAAGTCGCAAAATTCATAATTTTGAGAAACTCTTAGTATTATACGATCTTGGCTTTTTCTCCCTTTTTCTTTAACACTAATAATTCTAAGATAACCATTTTTATCAACCAATGCAACTACTTTTTCTTTATGACCTAAAGTTGCAGGCAAAGAATAATCATTTATTTTTGTAGAGAAACAAACCCTCTTAGAAGTAATATCGCTTATCATAACTTTTCCGTTACTCATTATAAACAGAAAATGATTATTCGTTGGACCCCAAAAGAACTCGTAAAAATGTGTCGGTATGAACGGTTTTAAAAATGAGGCTCTTATACGGAAAATAATATTCTTATTAAATGGATCCCACACCTCAATTTCACGTCCTCTTGAAAGTTTAATAGCTATGTATTTACCATCTAAGCTCCATGTAATGGAGTTAAAGGATCTTCCTTTGATTTCTGCGACTTGCTCAAATGATGGAATCTCAAATATGTATATTGTCCTAGAATTAGCCATTATTGCAAGGTATTTCCCATCATAAGACCATGAACAGTCATTAGAATATTTTGCGACCGATATACGGTTGATTTTCTCATTACTTGATAGATCCAAAATCTCATACTTTGCATCCTTGTAAGTTACTATATAATTTCCATATGGATGAATCTCCGCATAGGCTATCCCAGTATCAAGTTGAATTTCTTCAATTTTAGCTCCTGTTAGAAAGTTCCATTTTATTATTTTCCTATCATATCCCCAACTAAGAAGCGTTGTATTGTCCTCTGTCCATGCTATATTGCGAACTTCTCTACTTCCCAATTTTATAATTCTTCCCTTAATAAAGTAATCATGCCCCTCAAATACTCTAATAAGCCGTTTCGTAGCAATTTCCCAAACTCTTACTGTTCCGTCTATACCACCTGTTGCAATATATCTCCCATCATGGCTCCAAGCAATAGAGCTTACATCACCAGAATGTAAAATATTTATTCTTAGTAGTTCCATATCTGCTATCTCTGAAAACCGTTCTTTTGCTGGTTCTACATTAAAGTTACAAAAAAGAATCTGTTGGTAGATGCTTCTTGCGGTGTTTGTGTCATAACATTTTGCCAACTTAAGTAAAGCAAACATGTCCAAGGGATCATGTTTTAAAAATTCTAATAAACGTCCCTTCTCCATAAAGAAGTCACCATATATAAAATAG
>JAGGXT010000337.1 GCA_021162905.1 Candidatus Odinarchaeota archaeon
CGTATGCACTATCTACTATCTTATATTTTAATTTTTATCTATTTAAATTCCAGATTTTCTATAAATTTCATAACTCGTTTATACCAATCTTCTGTTAATCTCTTTAATTTTTTTATTAACTCGCTCTTTGTAATCGCACAATATACATTTCTTGGCCTTCCTATTTCCATTTTTTGAGAACATATTCTGACAAGCCCCTCCTCTATAAGTGGCTGAAGATGCCGATATATAGTACTTTCGTCACGTTGAAAAACAGTGGAAAGCTTTTTCAAGTCAGCTGGTCCATTAACTAATAAATATTCAAATAATTCAACAGATATCTTAGAAAAACCATAGCAACAATGCAATAAAGCTTTCAAAGTAAGAGACTTCTTGTGAAAAGATCTTATAGTGTATGCGCCCATAAGTTATCCTCCTTTAAAAATTTTATAGCAAAAATTTTTAAATATTTTTTGTATTTTATTCACAAAAAATGCAAAAAAGTGATTTTCATGTCTGATGAGGATATGTATCTTAAAAAGCTTCGCCTAAAGAAGATGAAAGAACTATTATCACAGAAACAAGAAGAATTTCCAGCTGATGGGCGAGTATATGATCTTGACGAACATAGTTTTAATAAAATAATTCAATCACGAATCCCGGTTGTGGTAGACTTTTGGGCCGAATGGTGTATACCATGTAGATACATGCATCCAATAATTGAATATCTCGCAAAGAAGTATATTGGGAAAGTCAAGTTCGCTAGAATAAACGTAGATTATCATCCCGATATAGCTAAACAATTCATGATAATGGGCGTTCCAACGTTCTTAATATTTAAGAACGGAAAATTGGTTGATAGGATAGTTGGCGCAGTTGGAGCAGGGCCCATTGAAAGGGTCATACTAAAATATATAGATGGTGAATAATTCTCTAAAACATTTCATCTACGTTTTTCTTTTAAACGCTCAATTGTTATCTCGACCCTTTTAATGAGGAATGCTAACCTAGTAACTACCTTTTCTAAATGCCCTATGAGAGTGTTTACTTCATCATCATCAATTTCTTCTTCTAGAAGTACCCTCTTAGCTTTTTCAAGTAAAAAGTTTATATCCTCAATATCCATTTCTTCTATTTCATCAACTGGCTTTAATATCTTGGCTCTAAAAGAATCAGGTCTAATAATAATCTCTAACGCTAAGTTCTTATTTATTCTAAAGTACTTTCTCTCCGGTCCTCTGATACTCTCCCCCTTGTAAGACTTTATTAATCCTAATTCTTCTAGTTCTTGGAGATGTCTCAATACCGCTTGTTGCCCTACACGAAGCGTCCTTGAAATTTCAGAAACGTACATGGGTTCTCTGGATAGTAGTTGTAGAATTCTAATCCTAGTCTCATTGCCTAAAGTCTCCAGTAACCTGACTATTTCTTCTTCGAGGAATTCTTCCACCGGTCTACGATATCTAAGTCTCCGCGAAAACATCCTTTTATCACCGAAAAATTTATATATCAGCTTTTTTACATACAAAATAGTCACAAAATGTGACTGAATATCCATATATGTTTACACTTATAAATTTTATGGAGGGTCGAATATGGAAAAAGAAAGAAAAGAGGTTGTTTTAAGAGTCAGGGAAGCATTAAGGCAAGACGCAGGAAGAGGAATCGCTAGAATAGATAGGAATACCATGGAAAAGCTAGGTATCAGTACAGGCGATGTTATTGAGATAATTGGCAAGCGACGTACTGCTGCACTTGTATGGCCTTTGCATCCTGAGGATTCTGGTAAAGGAATTATTAGGATTGACGGTATAACCCGAAGAAATGCGGGAGTTGGCATAGATGACGAAGTAAGAGTAAGAAAGCTTGTTGCTAAGCCTGCTAAAAAGGTCGTTTTAGCTCCAACAGTACCCATTAGAATGTTTGGTGGTGCTGATTATCTTCATCAGATATTGCAACGTCGTCCCGTTATGAGGGGAGACTCCATAAAGATAAATGTTTTTGGGCACAGTATGGAGTTTGTTGTTACAAATATACAACCCTATGCCGACGCTGTCATAGTTACACCTGATACTGAGGTGGTAATCAGTGAGCGTCCAGCTGATGTGACTAGAAGAAACATACCACCAATAACATACGAGGACATTGGAGGGCTGCACGACGCAATTCAGAAAATTCGTGAAATGGTAGAGCTTCCTCTTAAGCATCCAGAATTATTCCAGAGATTAGGAATAGATCCTCCTAAGGGAGTACTGTTACATGGGCCACCTGGCACTGGTAAAACTTTATTGGCTAAAGCTGTAGCTAATGAGACAAATGCGAACTTCTATCATATAAGTGGTCCAGAGATAATGTCAAAATTCTATGGTCAGTCAGAGGAAAACCTACGTAGAATATTCAATGAAGCAAAAGAAAATGCCCCTAGTATAATATTCATTGACGAAATAGATGCTATTGCTCCAAAGAGAGACGAGGTTACTGGTGAAGTAGAGCGACGAGTTGTTGCTCAGTTATTGGCTTTAATGGACGGACTTGAGTCAAGAGGGCAAGTAATTGTAATTGGTGCCACAAATAGACCTAATGCACTAGATCCCGCACTTAGACGACCAGGTAGGTTTGACAGAGAAATTGAGATCGGTGTTCCAGATAAGAAGGATAGACTTGAAATCTTACAAGTACACACAAGAGGCATGCCCTTGGCTAAGGATGTTGATTTAAACAAGCTTGCAGAGATAACTCATGGTTTCGTTGGTGCAGATCTAGCAGCATTATGCAGAGAGGCAGCTATGAGAGCAATAAGGAGAATATTGCCTAAGATAGACTTAGATGCTGATGAAATCCCACCAGATATTCTCAATAGCTTAGAAGTTACAATGGACGACTTTATGCAAGCACTAAAGGAGATCGAGCCATCTGCTATGAGAGAGGTTATCATCGAAGTCCCAAATGTACACTGGGATGATATTGGTGGCCTAAGTGAAATTAAACAAGAACTAAAAGAGGCTGTAGAATGGCCATTGAAATACCCTGAGTTGTATGAAAAACTTAGCCTATCACCACCAAGAGGTATATTGCTCTATGGACCACCCGGTACTGGTAAAACCATGTTGGCTAAAGCTGTAGCTACAGAGAGTGAAGCAAACTTCATAAGCGTTAAGGGTCCAGAGCTTTTAAGCAAATGGGTAGGTGAAAGTGAGAAGCACGTACGTGAAATATTCAGGAAGGCCAGACAAGCAGCGCCATGCATAGTATTCTTTGATGAGATTGACGCGTTAGCTCCAAGAAGAGGCGGACTCCACGATTCTGGAGTAACTGATAGAGTAATCAGTCAGCTCCTTACAGAACTTGATGGTATTGAAGAGCTACGAGGAGTAGTTGTCATAGCTGCGACTAATAGACCTGATTTGGTGGATCCAGCATTACTGAGACCAGGTAGATTTGATAGATTACTATATGTTCCACCTCCAGACAAAGAGGCCAGAAAAGAAATATTCAAGATCCACATGAGAGGAAAGCCTATAGCTGAAGATGTTGACATAAACAAATTAGCAGAGAGAACTAAGGGATATGTTGGTGCAGACATAAAAGAAGTTGTAAGAACAGCATTGTCTCTTGCACTTCATGAATTCCTTGAGAAATATAACTACAACAAGGAGGAGATTGAGAAGCACGCAGATGAACTAAAGGTTACAATGAAGCACTTTGAGGAAGCTTTAGAAAAGGTAAAACCAGCAGGTAAGAGGACACCTACAGTAGACTATGATAGACTAAATAAGCAGTTTTACGAGGGTGTATACACTTAAACATCTCTAATACCTTATTTTTCAGATAACGATAGTAATCTTTAAATTAAAAATAATTCTGTTTTTTATGGTGACTCTAATGAGTGAACCAGTTCGTGAAATCATTATCCAAGGAAGAGGAATTAAACGAGATCAAGTAGCTAAACTAAAAGATTTCCTAGCTAGTAAATTTTCAGAAAGAGTTGCTGAGATAAACCGTGACGGAAAAGAAATTAAAATTAGAGTTTTGGATCCAAGCAAGATATCGAAAACGAAACTTAGACCTTATATTAAAAGATTTATTTATCATGAAGGACTTCGTGGAGAAGTAAAGGTTTTATCTGCCGGCGCAGATGCCCTTTTGCTCCACAGAAAGGGTGGAATTGAACCAGTAGAAGAAGAAGTTGAGGAAGAGAAAGTAAAAGAGGAGGAATAAACTTAGGTGATACGCCATGATCAGACCAGATGTTAAAAAGCCTGGTGAAGATGAAATTCGCGAAGGTAGAGGATTTAGCATAGGTGAAATATTGGGTGCCGGCTTAACAGTACATGAAGCAAAAAGACGAGGGTTTCCCATAGATAAAAGAAGGCGATCTACTCACAAGTGGAATATTCAGAAATTAAAAGAATACCTCGAAGCGCCAACGGTGGTCGAAAAAGAGGCTGAAGTAGCGGAAGAAGCTGAAGAGGTCGCCGAAGAAGCAGAGAAAACTCCTATAACTGAACTTAAGGGTTTATCAAAGGCTACAATAAATAAACTACTTGCGGCTGGGATTGAATACGTAGAGGATATTGTAAATATAGACTATAAAGTTCTCGCTGAAGCTACAGGACTTTCTGTAACTACTGCTAAGAAAGTAATAAATAAAGCAAAAGAAATAACCCAACAATAATAAGTATCATTGGTTTCCTTCTTTTTCCGTGTTTTTTCTTATTCTTGCTAGGGCTGCAACAACGGCATTCAAGAAGGCTAAAGTAGCCATTTCAAAA
This sequence comes from Candidatus Odinarchaeota archaeon, assembly GCA_021162905.1. Next base: position 4,752 of record JAGGXT010000337.1, read on the forward strand.
AGCATGCCTTTAAGTGTACCATGTTCACCATAAGCTGTAAGTTCTTCTAGCTTTCGGCTTTGTTGATTTTCTTCTCTCCCTGGTATCGATATTACAAGATCTGCTAACTTACCAAGTGTAGAATTAGGCTTACTTGTTATTGCAACGACTTTAGTATTTGTTTTTTTTCCAACTTTAGCGAATTTTACAGGATAATCTGTCTCTCCAGTTCCACTAATTGCAACGATCAAATCTGTAGCTCTAGGTGCAGGAAGCAAAGATTCACCAACGATATATACCTCATATCCTAATGAAACTAAGCTAAGGCCAAATATTTTACCCACAAGCCCTGACTTCCCGACACCAACAATGTATACCCTATCCGCTCCCGAGAGAAGCTCTAATAGCTCACTAACTCTATTTCCGTCCAACCAGCTAATACTATTATTAAGGTGATTTGTGATGCTTTTAATTATGGATTCGATAACTTCCTTAGTCACCTTTCTCAGCTCCTGTCATTCTTTTGTATAGTTCATCTATGATTGCTTCAAAAAGAAAAATCGTAGAAATCTCGAAAAGTGAGCCTTCATGAGTTATGGGCTCTCTTTCACCCTCTATCTCTCTTTCAAGGAACATTTTATAGTGCCATTTTCTTGTTCTTCCTTTGACTATTATTACGAGATCTGCAATGTTTGACAATGGTGAGTCCTCAAAAGATGTAATCCCTACTATGAGAGCCCCTCTTCGTTTAGCAGCATTACAATATGTGATAACCTCTTCTGTTTCTCCGCTTCCAGAAACTGCTATTACAATATCTTTTTTACCACCAATTGGAGGAGCTAAATCGAGTATTCTTTCACCAATAGCCGATACATTAAATCCTAGTTGTAGAAGTCTTATGGCAAAAAGCTCAGAAACAAGAGCGGACCTCCCTCGACCAACAGTAAATATTCTATCAGCGTGAAGTAGAAAGTCAATTAGTTTGCTGATATTCTCCTCATCGATATTCTCAAGGTTCTTAGTTACTTTTCTCGCTAAATATTTTATAAAATTCCTTGTACTCAAGAGAAACACCTCAGTGTTGAGGCTGGTGAAGCATATTAATACACCTTTAGAGAAGTATTTTAATCTTACTTACTTTTTTTCTAAAACTTCATTGAGAATATGAAAAAGATTAAAAGTTCATTTTTTGTAAACAATCATAAGAGGTGATTAAAGTGCAACTAAGTCTAATAGGGCTTTTATTGATTTTCATAGGCTTCATACTTATGGTCATAGCTTCATTCTCTCTCATATTTGAAGCTACGGAGGAAGTAGAAACTCCTCAGTCACCAGAAGTTATAAGAGGACCAGAATACATTAGCGAGAGAAAAAGGGAGAAAAAATATGCAGGAGTTATTTTTATAGGCCCATTCCCAATAGTAATAGCGTCTGATAAGAAAATGGGAATAATAGCGTTAATAGTAGGTCTAGTAATATTTCTTCTAGCTATGTTTCTTATTTTCATGGCTGGTTGGTTTTAATGAATATAAATGCGATACTTTTTGATTTGTTTATTACATTGCTAAAACCACATCGTTTAATATCTGAAGGGTTTATTGATGCTACAATACAGGTTCTTAGGAGGAGAGAAATTAATTTTGATGAAGAGAGGATTCATAGAGCTCTTACTGAGTCGTACGTCTCTGGTAGAAAACTTAAATATGATTTGGGAATAGAAATACATGCACTGCGATGGATTGCAGATAGCTGCTATAAAAGTGGCTTAAGACTTGATTTTTCAACACTAAAGGAAATACAAAAAAGGGCTCATGAAATTACTATAAAGTCGACTGAAATTTTTAATGATGTAATACCAACCCTTGATGCACTATACAAAGCTGGATATAAAATGGGCTTAGTTAGTAACATATCTGATGACATGCTGGCAAGAGTATTGCTTAAAGAATTTAAATTATCTAAATACTTTTCTTTAGTTGTAACCTCTGCTGATATAAATATAAGAAAACCTGATCCTCGCATTTTTAAGTACGCAGCTGAACATTTAGAAGTTCCAATCAGTCAATCCATGTACGTAGGGGATAGTATGAGGGATGATATTTACGGTGCAAAAAGAGCTGGCATGGTTACAGTGCGGATTATAAGACGAGGTGTAAAGGAAAATATATATTACGAGGGAAAAATATATGAGGACTATAAAGAAGTTTTACCAGATTATACTATTAATTCTCTCACAGAATTAATAGACATTCTGAATGCTAATAAAAAGCAGGATGATTTAAAATGAGCTCTAAGAAGAAACGCAAAGAGAATGACGCATTAGATAAAATTATTCAGACGTTCTTTGATTTAAGAGCAGAAGGATTCAAAGAGATGACGAAAAGTAACTTTGAACAAGCATCTATGAAATTTGCTGAATCCGTTATCAGAAGTAGAGAGTTGATCCATGGGCTTCTTTTCATCCTAAGTAAAGATATAGAAAAATTTAAACTAGTCTTGCATATGCTTTCATGGTACATCATGGCCACAGATAGCATGGTTCAAACATATTTATCTATGTCTGCTAAAATGAAAGATGAGCGTGACTCTCTAGTTTTTTTAGGAAAAGCTGTTGGTCTTGCCGAGAGTTTATATCATCTATGTCATGTACTAGATAAGGTATTGAATGAAATCCCTGCAGATATAGAGAATGACCTAACTATTGAAACTACAAAGTTGGCCATATCACAGTGGGTTAAAACTTTTAGAATGCTAATTGAGTTGTTAGATGCCAACAAATTAAGTATTCCCGAAGGAATACTTAAACTTGCAAGAGAGGATGGTCTTCTGAAATATGGTGGTGAGTAATAATATGAAGAGACAAAATATTGCTATTCCAGGTTTAACATGTGTTGTGTTGATAGATAAATTTCTTATGGGAGAGGAGCCACCCTTATCACGAAAAAGGCTTAAAGAGCTTCTTTCAAAGTTTGGAAAGTACGATGAAATATTTTTAGCCGTTCCTGATAGAAAGGTAAACCTGTACAAGTCATATATTCAAGATGAGGAAGAAGTAAGCATAATTACAATAAAAGATGGTGAAGACGAAAAACAATTACTTAAGAATCTCCTTACTGAAATAGCTGAATATCAATATGTAATTTTTCACCCATTGAATGACCCCCTGGTTAGTCCGCTTATATTGAAAATTTTTGAGGATATGATCAAGGATCATCATGCCGTGATTCTAAGAATAAAAAATAAATTAGATCCATGGAGAGCAATATACGATATTCAAAATATCTTAGATAAGCTAGAAAGTTCAGAAATAAAAATGCTTGATGAATTTCTTGAAAAAACAGGAAAAACTCTGGTGATAGATGATTTCGCACTAAGGAGCTTTGAAAAGATGGGAATCCTATATGAAAAAATAGAAAAAGCTAAAGATCTTAGAAAATTTAAACGCTATTAACGAATTTTAGTCCCTGGAGGCACCTTTCCGTCAACGGTTAAAAGTCTAGGTGGGTATGTGTCTGTCGCTAGGAGCATACCTTGTGACTCGATACCGCGTATTTTCTTTGGCTCTAAGTTCGCTACAACTATAATTGTTTTTCCTTCTATTTCTTCAGGTTTGTAATATTCCGCTAACCCCGCAACTAGTTGTCTTTTTTCAGTTCCTAAGTCAACTTCAAGCCTTAGTAACTTACTTGTTCCAGCAACTCTTTCTGCTTTAATAACTTTTGCAGTTCTAAGATCCACCTTCATGAAGTCATCAAAGGATATGGTATTACTCATTATTACCACCCTTTAGTTATCATTGTAAGAGTTATTCTTTTAAAAGTATTATTTTGGTTATTATTAATTAATTCATTTTGGAAAAAAGCTTAAATATATCTAACGAAATGTATGTTTTAACTGCAATATTTATTACTTAAAAATTAACAAAAATGCATTTTGGTGGCTTATGCCGCCAATTCTCTATACTTGAAACGTGGAGGATTTTAAAAAATGAGCAGTGAAAGAGCAATTCTGGTAGGTAAAAAACCAATTTGGAGTTATGTTATGGCTGCTTTAGTTCAATTAAATCAAGGCGCAAAAGAAATAATCATAAAAGCCCGAGGAAGAGCTATATCTAAGGCCGTTGATATAGCAGAGATAGTACGACAAAGATGGTTGCCTGGTAGAATAAAAGTTAAGAGTATAGATATCGGTACTGATACAATTACAGATCCGAGTGGGAATCAAAGGAACATATCAACAATTGAAATAGTTTTAGAGACCACAGAAGAAAAATAGCTTGATTTTGTTCCTCATTATTTTTTATCATTCCGTTATATCTATTCTAAAGTATGTTAGACAATAGTTTTTTATATACGTTTATTAC
>JAGGXT010000218.1 GCA_021162905.1 Candidatus Odinarchaeota archaeon
TTCTTACACTGATTATTGACTCATTAACAAAATTTAAAATAACTGAAGTAAATCTTTTTTATGAGGATCTATTCCACAGATCCTTAAATTTAAATATTTCAACTCATTCATATTTTTGGGAGCCGTCGGGGCGAGTGGCACGACCTCGTGCTAATGGGCTTCTATACGGGGTCAGAGCCCCATACTGAACACCCATTTGCGGCGTGCCCGCCAGACTTATGACGGGGTCGAAGCCCCAAAAAATAAACCGGCGGCCCCTAGGCTCCCAATATTTGATAAAAAGGAGCGGCAAGTTATAAGTTTTTCATTTCAGACTTTTAATCAAATACTTTAGGGGGCTTTAAAATCAGTAATAAGATTACTTTATATGATAAAACGGAGTTATTATGGAACTTAATAACTCAGAATTTTTCTGGTAGACAAAATGAGAAACTACATAAATTAATAGAGAGTTATTATGGGGATAATCCATTAAAGGAAAACTTAAACTTTTTAATTAAAAGTTTAGAGAAATCATATGGAACTGTTATTCTCACTACCGGGTTTCCCATTCTTAAGTTAGTAGCACCCGAAACGGATGGACCTTTAGGTGTAATAGTTCTTTCTAAAGTTCTAACAAAACTCGGTTTTTCTATAGAAATAATAACTGATATCTTAACTCAGCCAGTAATAGAGAAACTAATAGATGTTGCTAAAGTTGATGTTGCATTTATATACGTTGTATCCGCTCCAAAAAACTGGAATAATAGAGTTATTCAAGAGATAATGAGAAACGTACATGAGATTAGATTAGCTATATCTGTTGAAACACCGTCTCCAAATAGAGTAGGTGTATATCATAATATGTCTGGATTTAATATAACAAACATAGTGGGACACTTTGCTCCTATTTTTGAATTCTTTAAGATGAAGAATATTCCCACTATTGGAATCGGAGATGGCGGAAACGAGATCGGATTTGGTGTAATAAGGGATTTAATAATAAGAAATAATGCAATACCCTTTGCTAAGAAATGTAGATGTCCATGTGGAGAAGGAATAGTTGCTGATGTCAAAACAGACGCTCTTCTTTCTGCATCCACATCCAACCTTGGAGCATATGCTCTATCTGCTCTTCTTTCATTAAAATTCAAAACAGATTTCCCGCTAACCCCAGAATTGGAGGAAAAAATGTTAATAGCAGCTATAGATGCAGGAGCCGTAGATGGAATAACTGGAGAAAAGCGTCTTATGGTAGATGGTATAAAAATTACAAAACTGAAGGAAATTATATCTCAAATGATTAAAATTATTAAAGAATGACCTCACTTTATCAAGAAGAAATAAGAAAATTATCTTTTTATTGGTTTGATGCTATTTATGACTACTTTCGTAAAGCCTTTTGATAAAGCATCCCTTTCTATTTCTTTAATTATTTTGTTTAGATATTTTTCTTTGTTATATTCTTGAAGTATTCTAAGTTCCTCTACTATGTATATCGGTTTTTTGCGTTTGGAGATAATGATAGCAACAGGCATATCATTAATAAAGACTAACCACCCTTGAGGATTACCAAAATTCTCAATAATTTCCTTTCCGAAGAAATATTCAAGCCTCGTGTAACCATATTCGAGAAAAACTATGTCTTCCGCAAAATATTCTTCATAACCAACATCGTGAATATATTTAGCGAATTTACAAAGGCTATCAAAATTATCTTTTGTCATATAAAATATAGTTTCTGAATCTTTAATGAATTTCCCTGAAATTAGTTTTCCTTCACCTTCTAATAATTGCAATATGTCTCTAAGTTTATTTGTAGTAAATGGCCAGTAGGACCAGAAATATAGTTGCTCCGTTGTTACAAGGCCTAAGGAGTCTACCCACCTATATACATACTTCTTTATTGCTTCCTCTCTCGAAATAGATAATATTCTTTCTTGAATATCTGATGGAATCCACTTATCAAAAGTGTATAAAAGATAATCCTGCAAATTATTTTGAAGTACTTTAACTAACTGAAACGTGTTCACTAGTTTTTTGAGTCTTTCATTTAATTCAGTAGATGTTATTTCTGGTAATTTTTCAAGAAGTTTTTTACGTGTAATTGGTTGATTTTTTCTCACAATTTCAACAATCTTCATATCTCTTGAGTCGAGAGTCTTAATGTCATGGAATGTGTGATACCATAATGGTAAATCATCCATATGAATTAAACTACTCTGGAAGTACACCAATTTCTTATTTTTTATTAGACCAAGTATATCGTCAGAAGTTATGTTATTCACGGTTTTAAAAATACATGATAGCCAAGCTCTAAAGTAGTGTTTGACAAGCTTCTCTATACCTTCAACTCCCTTAAATCGAGTATCTGGATGCAGATGAAAATGGCGAATTAGCCAATTCTGAATTACACGTCTTTCAAAAGTTACAATGGAACCCAAACCAATTAAAAGATAATCAACGAAGTCTTTAAACCCATTATTAAGAAATATATTCTTAATACTTTCATCTACCTTAGAAATAGGTGTCGAATTAATATTTTCTATCTGCAGAAAGTGCACACTATAGAATCTCGCAATTCGCATTATCTCATTAATAACCTTCTCAAGCAATTTCTCTGATTTCAACTTTATGTTATATTGCAAGTTTTGTATGTAAAGAGTTTCCTTTCGTATAGTCCACTCTATAGAGCCAACTAATTCACCATCAAGGATTATTGGTGACGCCCATTCTACATCATAGGACTCTCTCATCTCTTGCTTTATTCCTCTTAAAGAATAAGGATCAAACATGCTTGGTACAATAATTTCATTAAGCTTTATCTTTATATCTCCTGCAAGATATGATTTATATAGCTCATCAAGCTTTTTTAACTCATCAGAAAGCATGTATACTTCTTCCATATACACATTAGTAAGGTCCAATACTACTATTTTCTTTTCACGTAATAGTTTATTTAATGCATAATCAATCTCATACATAGGTATTTTTAAAATCCATTTGATTGCACTTCTTGGAATTGGAGAGTGCCACTTTATTATATTAAAAACTAACTCCTCTATGACATCAGTGGCAGATGTTTTACTCTCAGAAGAATCAATAAATATATCTATGGGTACATATCTTAGATGTGTGCTTCTAGGAGTCTCAGGAATCCAACGAACTATATAATATTCTTTCTCAAGAACTTCAGTGATTCGTCTAACTTCACTGTGACTTAATCCTAATAATTTAGCAATTTCAGCTCTTGAGATAGGCCATCTTTCTTTTATTAGTTGGAGTACATCTTTCTCTTTTTTTGTGAGTACATAATTTGATTTGTAGACATTCCTAATTAATGCTAAATGTTTTGGTAACATGTACATCAAACGTCTACCTAAACCTCTAGCAAAAACTATTTTTCTTTGCTCTTGAAGCTTTAGAATGTTATTATGGGAAAAATATCGCAACCGAGCTAGAAATGCACGTTCTGTTTCAACAGGCCCCAGTTCTTCTAATATTTGTAATATGTCGTTATGTGAGCCATTTAGTTTCAGTTCCTCTCTTAATCTTTGTTTCCGCAAGACAAATTCTCTAATTACTTGTTCAGGATATGTAAGCTTTCCATGTGATATGTTTTCTATAGAGTCAAGTACTTCCTTGTCATGATAACAAATGTATTGAGGGCGCTTTTTAAGCGGATAGAAATACCCACTTAAAATTATACCATCACGTTCAAGCTCATTGAGTAAGTTTTCTATGTAAGCAACAGGATGGGCTGTGAAGGAGGAGATTTCTTCAGGCGTAGAAGGTCCATGTGCTTTCAGGTACCTCACAATCAATTTCTTTAGGGCATCAGCCTCGGATAATTTAGTAGCCATATTGTATAGATCCTTAGGAACATAATTAGATGTTAAGCTCCATAATACCATGCTTTCTTCTTGCTCCCGCTCAACAAATCCTACTTTACATATTAAATACTTCTGTTCTAATACCTTTAAACTTAATCTCAAATCTGAGAATTTTACTTTAAACTGGCTCATGAGCTCCTTTGTTGTCGCTGTACCTTTTTTCTTTAAGTAGTTTAAAACTTTCTCAGCAAGAGGGTCAGTAATAAAATCTTTATTCATTGCAGGATAATATATAGAGAAATCTTCAAGAGAAATCCACATAGAGTCCCCTTTTGGTAATCTAATGCTCATAATCTTTTTCTCTTTAAGCAACTCAAGACCCCATTTTATAATAGTGTCCTTATCTACCTTCATACGTTCAAAGATTGATGGTTTACGCTCTCTGAATATATAAAGTGGGCCTACATCTTTTAGAATTTTAATAATGTCCTCCTTAGATTTGCCCTTTGTTTCATCAGCAGTATGCTGTCGTAAAGATACCAATCGTTCAACAGACTCCGTGGAATACATAGGTCTTTGTTCCATAGTTCGCGAAACTACTCTTTCAACGATTTTTCTATGCAACTCTCTAAGTAATGCATCACGGTCTTCCATTATAACAACATCTTCAGCTCCCACTAATATTATAGAATGTGCAAATGGTGATGGGACATTTCCACTATATAGGAATTCAACACTTATAGTTCCATCTTCAATCCATTTTAGTACCTTCTCAGCATTTTGAACATCCATATGATCTTCTAATATCTCTCTGAAGGTCTCAATGAGTACGGGGAAGTTTGGATACTTCTTTAGCAGAAAATTTAATACTTGTTGAGAACGAAGCTGTTGTCGCCCTACTGAAATTGAGTGCCCCTTATATTTTCTTAAAATCATAAAGCTCCTTGATGCAACATGACGAAATCTATGCTTAAACAACTCTGTATTATAGATTGCTGCTTTAAGCACATCTCGTAATTCATCAGATTTTAAGAGATTTGGAATTTCTTTAATATCAAAATACTTATCCTTGGGCAATGTTAGCATAAATCCATTATCTGTTAGGGATGTGGCAACGTTTCCTCGTATTCTTTTCGATATTAGGTACGCATAGGCTTTACTTAAAGCATCATTTGTTCTTCTTCCAAATGCCGCATGAAATATGATGTTCTGACGCCCTCTCATGTCATAGTATTCTTCAATGACTAAACGTCTATGTGTAGGAACTATATCAGCAACAGCTATTTGCTCTTTAAAATATTCAATTATGCTTTTCGCAGAGTTTTTATCAACACGATAATCTTCCATTAACCAGTTGATTAGTTCTTCCTCAGGAGTCCCACTTCTAATTAGTCGTTCCATCATTTCTCTAAACTTACCTATTTCAATTGACAAATCAAAGCTCCTTGGTAACATTTCACCGGCCCATGATGGGACAGTTGGTCTCCTACCTTTAGCTGGAGTTACAATTACTCGCGTCCCGCTTGTTCTTTTAAATATGTATGTTTTTCCACCAAGTACAAAAACGTCTCCAGGTGATAAGCGCTCAACAAACCCCTCTGATAAATTGCCAAGGGGTCTATTTATTTTTTCAAGTATTACTGTGTATTCGGCTTCGTCAGGAATCGTACCTAAATTAAGGTAGTAGATCATTCTGCTTCCACGTTTCCTACCAAATACACCATCCTCTATGTCAAACCATATTTTACGATATACCTGCCTATCCTCTAAGTCTGCAAAATGACCAGCCAAGTATTTAAGAACATTTAGGAAATCTTCAAAAGGCAGATTATGATAACAATAAGACCTTCTTATTAAATTGTATGCTTCATCAACACGCCATTTTTTCATAAGACTCATACCAACTATATGTTGAGCAAGAACATCAAGAGCATTCTTAGGAATTTGTACTCTATCTATACGTCCCTCATAAGCTGCTTTAGTTAAAACTGCACACTCAATCAAATCATCTCTTTCAAATACAATAAGTCTTCCCTTAGATGGTTTATTAAGAGCATGTCCAGCTCTTCCAATTCGCTGAAGACCCTTAGCTACGCTTTTTGGTGAGCCAATTTGTATTACAAGGTCAATATAACCAATATCTATCCCAAGTTCAAGACTTGTACTTGTCACGACAGCCTTCATTTCGCCTCTTTTGAGTTTTTCTTCTACCTCAAGTCGTGTGTGACGCCCCAAACTTCCGTGATGTGCACCTAATGCATCAATATATTTTGAACCAAAAAGCTCACGTAACTTAAAAGCAACTCGCTCAGTACCACTTCTAGTATTTGTAAAAACAAGTGTCGTTCTATGCTCTTCGATTAACTTTTTTATCAAGTGATACATTTGCTCGGTAGCATCTTCAAATGATGCACCAAGTAAATTTTCAACAGGAGATAAAACTCGAATATCTAACTTCTTAGTGAAATAAACATTCACAATAATACAATCTCTTAACTGACCATCATCTCTATACCCAACCAACCATTTTGCAATTTCCTCAATGGGAGCTTGAGTTGCGCTAAGTCCTATACGTACAAATTCGCGATCACCAACTAAATACTGAAGTCTTTCTAGACTTAAACTTAAATGAACCCCCCTTTTATTATCACTAAGTTCATGAACCTCATCTACAATTACCCATTTAACATCAGAAAGAGTACGACTAAATTTTGGTGCATTTAAAACTATTGCTAAAGATTCGGGAGTGGTTATTAAAATATGAGGGGGCTTTCTAACCATTTTTGCTCTTTCATTTTGTGTCGTATCTCCAGTTCTGACAGCTATTCTGATTTTTGGTTCAGGATATCCTTTTTTCTTTGCAAGCTCTGTCATTTCATGAAGAGGCTCTTCTAAGTTTCTTCTAATATCATTAGAAAGTGCGCGAAGTGGTGATATGTAAACACAATAAACTTTGTCTTCAAGTTTTCCTTCAATACCAAGTATGTACAATTCATTCAAAATTGCTAGAAAGGCCGAGAGAGTTTTACCGCTTCCAGTAGGACTAAAAACTAAAACATTCTTTCCATCATGAATTAGAGGTATTGCATATCTTTGCGGTGGAGTAAGAGATTTAAATTTTGATTTAAACCAATCACGCATTAGAGGACTAAGTAGCTTTAGTACTTGCTCATCATCCCATGCCTTCTCTGCATATTTTATTACCATAATATCACCTTACACGGAGTATTATATGAGTTTTTGAATGTCGCTCCAAAGTCCTAGTTTTGGAAACTCAAGAATTTCTTTTCCTCGTACAACGGCATAGGGAACTAAATTGGAAATATCAACAGTTTCTCGAAGTATGGGTGAGAGCAACTCTTGCTGTGTTACTAAGTTCATTTCGACTCCTGACATCAGAGGCGATACTGCTGGTAGTACAAGAATGTCAGTATTAAATTTCGTTTTACCAAATAAGAAGGTTGGTATTTTAATTTTTCCACCAACATCATCATATAATAATAAAGCAGGATGTTCATGTCCTATTATTACGGTTCTCTTTTCTATAAAAGACAATATTTCTAAATCAAGTATGTGACCATGAGTAAATATATAATTGCCGAGGTTATAATATGGTTCAACAAAGGAAATATTTTCATATCTATCAAATAAACCTCTAACAAAATTATCATGATTTCCCCGAACAACAATTCCTTCTTTTACATAGCTATTAATAAAATCAATAAAGGATAAAACTTCACGTGTCTCTTGCCGCGTCCTCATACTAAATTTATGCTTAAGATCGCCGTTTATAATAAAAAGGTCAATATCATACCTTTTAAGAATATATTCTAACTCAGAGATTATTTCTTTATATTGCGCTTGCGGCACAAAATAGCCTTCTTCATCTGCCAATACTACTTCATATCCAAGATGGAAATCAGCGCCTACTATTGCGTTAATAGACCGTATGTAGATATAGGGGTAACCGTCAATTAATTCTATATCTTCATTTAACTCCATCTTCATAGACCTATGATTTTTTAAATTTAATTAGTAAGTAAAAATATAATTCTTTTGAGATTAAAAAGGTTTAGATTTTGTTCTAAAGTCAAAACATATCATAAGAGAAGGAGAAAAATGCCGCGTACAGTAAACAAATACATACATCAGATAAGTAAAAAATTCTTATTTAACTCATCCGTAGTTAAGAGACTTATTTTTTGGTTTGGTTACCATGAAACTATTAATATATTATCTGCGCTCAAAAGGCCACCCTCGTATTATACAATAAGAGTAAATACACTAAAGATTGATTGTCAAGAAGTTATTAAATACCTCAAAGAAAGAGGTATCGACGCAAAGCAACACGAAATAATTAAGGAAATTATTCTTATACCAACAAAGGGTCCAAATAAGTTACCTAGCTGTGATAAAAGAGTAGTTGCTTATAAAACAGCAGCTGAAGGAGTTATGCGAGGAGCGGATTTATATGCTACTGGTGTAGAAAAAGTGGATAATAACATTCGTAAAGGAGACTTAGTGGAGATCGTAGACAAATATGGCCAAAAAGTTGCTATAGGGGAGGCAGCGATGGATGCCGATGAAATGCTTAAACATAAGAAAAATAGAATCGCTGTGAAAGTCATTAAAAGCTTATATGAAATTCCTAAATTTAGAGACCAAGAATTATATTTAAAGGGGTTAATTTATCAGCAGACAATACCAAGTGCTCTAACAGTTCGTATATTGGATCCTAAACCAAATGAGAAAATTCTTGATATGTGCGCAGCGCCAGGTGGAAAAACATCGTATATTGCGCAGCTTACAAATCAGCAAGCGTCAATAACCGCTGTTGACCATTCTAGGAAAAAGATTAATGAAATGAAAGAAAGACTTGCAAGATTGGGTATTACAAAAAATATAAGGCTTCTCGTAGAAGATTCTAGAAAATTGCACAAAATACTTGGAGAAGCAAAATTTGATAAAATTTTACTTGATCCTCCATGTTCGGCTCTTGGCATAAGACCTAAATTATTTGACGGGACAACAGAAAAGGACATACTAAATAGCATTATTTATCAGAGACAATTTTTAAGATCAGCGGTTAAATTGCTTAAGGATGGTGGTGTATTGGTGTATTCAACATGTACACTTGATCCAGAAGAAAATGAGAAAAACATTGAGTATATTATTAATGTTACACACGGCAAGTTGAAGTTAGAGGAGCAAACAATATTTATAGGTGAGAAAGGATATCCTATCATCTCAAAATATGAGTGTCTGCAAAGATTTTACCCACATATTCATGATTCACCAGGATATTTTATTGCTAAATTACGTCTAAAAGAGAGATTGTAAAAGGTTTAAGAAATGAAAAAAGAAA
>JAGGXT010000074.1 GCA_021162905.1 Candidatus Odinarchaeota archaeon
ATTGAGACAGGCGTTGTTTATTTCTTTTTTCGGGTAAATAAGCTTTTTCCTTCCCTTTTTCGCTTATAAGGGTTCCAAGATCCCTATAACACTGTGATCCCCTAGGAGATATCCGACATTCTCATTTTGCTTATTTTTTGAAATAGAACGTGTTTAGATCATAAAACTGGAAGATTTTGATTTTCCTTGTGATAAATTCATCTAAAGACGTTTATATTTTTCCATTCACGAAAATAAGCCATTTTTTATATATAATATTTTACGAACATAAAATATATAACATTGTGATGTTGGAAATTTTTGAGTTGACAAACCAGATAAGTTATTTTTGGAAAGTAATTGAGTAAAAATTTTCAGGGATATTCACAAGATATTTTCCACAGATCCCTTCTCAACACCCATTACTTCTTTTTTGAAGTTCGGATATTTCATGATATAGAAGATTACCGAGTCGTGATTTTCATCGATAAGGTTTTTAATTTCGCTTTTTATTTCCTCAAATTGAGAAGGGGTGACTTCTCCTTCGAACACAGAGTTTTGAATCCATGTTAATTGAGTCCTAAGGTATTTTTTGACCGCATTTACTCGTTCTACCGCCACATCATAAACTACTATCAGGTACATGTATTACCACCAAATTACAAAGGGTTTATAGACTTTCAATCCTAGAAGATGTTTAATGAGTTTGTAGGCCTCTAAACGTATAAGAAATTGATAAGAGACAGAGCGATTTAGTGTTTTATGTTTAATTGTACTTTTTAACCTATCGTCATAGTATCTTAGAACAATACGTTTTCCCTCGCTATTAAGGAGACATGCGTTTAGATCATCAATAAAATGTGTGGTTTTTATTATTCGTTTATTAATCAGATAGAATATCAGTCGATCGACGATAAATGGTTTAAAGATTTCACTAATGTCATATGCAAGAGAAAAGCGTCTTTCAGATGGTTCATGCAGATAGGATATGGTTGGATTGAGCTGTGTGTGATAGAGTTCTGCTAAGATTGTTGAATAGAGAAGAGAGTTGAGGAAGCTCAGAAGTGCATTGAATCTGTTTTCTGGTGGTTGTCTTGTTCTTCTGACGTAAGAGAAATCTTCAGGAAGAATACTATCGAGAGACTCGTAGTATTTTATTCTGATTCTGGCTTCAATATTCATTATTTCAGATATAGAGGTTGCAGAGTCCATTTCTGCGAGTATTAGGTCTATTTCGTTTGAAACTCCAGATATTTTAAAATATGCTAAATTCTTTTTGATGTTTAATGCGGCCCCTCTAACGAAACTTTTTGCCAGGTAAATTCTTTTTTGATGGTTTAAATAATGTTCAGCTTGTTTTATTATCAAACTGCCAGAGACGTATTTTTCCCTCGGGTAAAAGGAACCAGTATAAAATCCATGCTTGTTAAAAATGTGAACCTCAATTTTCTTTTGAGAGAGGAGTCGCAGAACTTGAGATGAAAGAGTTACATTTCCAGTTATGTAGATAGTGTGGATTTGCTCGATAGGGATTGGCACACGTTTATCCTTGTTAACAAAGTATATCGTATTCTCTCTTCTTTTTAATATTCCATCCTGAGTGATATAGAAGTTCTTTTTCATTGTTATTTGTCATCCCCAGCAAAAGTAATAATATGCGCAATTTGTGCATTTCTTCATTTTAACAGGTTCTGGAGGTTTTTCTAGAGAGATTATAGATTTGATTTCGTCAATTACTTCTTTGATTTCGCGTTCACTTTCTTCAGATAGGGTGATACGCACTACTTTTCCCAGCTTCACATAGTTTATTATAGCAACGGCATTAGAGATCCCTTTTTTCTTTAAAAAGTAGAGGTAGTATAGTGCTTGAAATTTATCTGCCTCGAATTCTCTGTCACTTTTCTTTATTTCATGAACCTCCAACACATTGCCATTTTTAATGAAGTCAATAGCAATAGAATCAATAATTACATCTTTTTCTTCTTTGTTGTAGTACATTTTATGTAACAACTTTCCGAGCCTGACCAAGTCCGAAGTGTCTTCGAATGTTATCTTATGGGAAAAAAGCCATAATTTCGTTTTACAGATGAAATAATAGTTAATCTGCGTCCCGCCTAGTTGTAATTTTCTCAAAAGTTTGTTAATAGATTCGTCGTCCATATGAACCACTCAAATCATGTTATCCATTTCATCTCTTAGGCCATATTCTGTGTCATATTTGAGCGTGACATAAAACTCGTTATGATACTTGTCATATTCAAGATAGTCCTTATAAAAAACTGGTACGTTAACAAGGTACAACCTTTTTCTCCTTACCCACTTCATTCTTTTTCGTTTAAGCCTTTCTTTCTCGCGAGATTTCTTCAGTTTCCTTATTTTGGAAGTTAATTTCTCAATTTTTTCATTTATGCGTTCAATTTTTAATCTGAAGGTATTTGGATACGCAGGGATTGTTAGAATGCCACTGCGAGTTTTCAAAAGTTCTTGTACTCTGATATCACTTAAGTCTGCGGAGAAGATGTAGTTAAGATAGAGTTTCCACATACGTTGATATCTATCTTCTTCCTCCTTTTTCAAATAGTCCCATATGGAGTTATAGAAGTCATTAGTGAGCTCTACATAATCCAGTTCAGAGTTATATTTAGAACTTACTTCTTCTAAAAGGCCTAAAGAGACTTCAAGGTACTGCTTTTTATAGGGATGAGGGGCTTCTGGAGTAAATATGTTTACAAAAGCTTTTGATTTAAGACCTCTTCTGTTGACACGTCCAGCTCTTTGTACGATAGAGTCAGGATATGCAGCCTCAGTAAACATTACATCATAATCTACATCCAGAGATACCTCTACAATTTGAGTAGCAACTAGAATATGTGGTTGTGAGCAAAACTCTTTATCGGTCCCAGTACCTGTGATCTTTCCCTCCTTCTTAATTTTATGGCCAAAGGCAAATCTACTGTGAAAGAGTAATATGTGATTTACTTTTTCTTTAAGTATGGAGTACATTTCTTGGGCTCTTTTAACAGTATTCAAAACTACTAGGACCTTCTTTCCCTTTTCATATTCATTCACTATTTCATTAACATGATTAAAAATGCTATCCTGATAGACTATAGGGATGGTTCTCTTAGTAGACTTGTAGATTGATTTAACTTCATCTGCACTAAGGAGATCTACCGCGTTAAGAAATTCTAACTCTTCCTTGTATTTTTCTGGGAATGTAGCACTCATCACACATACTTTTACGTCGTATTCTTGCAAATACTTGAGCAGATACTTGATCAGGAAAAATGTTTCTGCATCATATGTATGAATTTCATCAAAAATAAAAGTGGATCGAAGGAACCCATAATTTTTGAGGGTATATCTCTTATGATTTAGGAGGGTTAAAATTAGCTGATCGGGTGTCGTGACAGAAATGGGGTACAGGAAATATTTAAAGAAGAGCAAGTCTTCTTCATTTTCATCTCCCTCGATAAACAAAAACATATCTGCGTAGCTGTGATAAAAGCTAATCTGTCTTTTTTCGAAGCTATATTTTTCTCTCAATCGACGAAACATAGCATTTATTGTGGTTGTTGTTGGAAGCACGTAAAAAAGCTTGTTCTTGAAGTTTGAGGAGGCCCAATATAGAGCCGTTTCAGTTTTACCACTTCCAGTTGGAAGCATTATGAACAGGTTGCCTTTAATTCTGGAAGCTTTGAGTTGGTAATCATAAGGCATAGGAACATAACTTGTTGGAATCTTGGGTCGAGGTATTTCCTTATGAGAACTTGCATAGTAATCTGCGGCCATAAGGGTTCCAGAAATTATCGAGAAGAAATTTCTCATTTCAAAATTAGCCTCGTGGATCACATACTCCTTTGCATACTCAAATACGACTATTGGTTTTTCCAAAGCGCCTAGAGAAAGAGAAATTTTACACTCCAGACCTATTTTATTTAGAATTGTAGAGATCATTTCATTCAATTCTGAAATTGCATTATCATCCAGTTGAATGCCCAAATTTAGACTAACTTTATCATATAAGCTTTTTTTAAACGGTGAATGATGTGATGCAATGGCAAGAAGAATTAATTGCTTAAAGGTAACGGGCAAATCTATTGATTCAAGAACATAATGAGCTATAGGTAAACTAAGAAGAGGGTGTGAAGGAGGTTTAGGTCCCCCAATTAAGTATTTCTGGAAGCGAGAATCAGCCTTGCCCATATCATGTAAAGCAGCTGCAAGTAGAGAGGATAGCCTTAAATTATTATTTTTTATCTGTGATGTTAGCTCCATTGCTTTTTCTAGAGTATTAAGAGAATGTTGTAATAGTGTTTCATCATCTTTTGCCATCAGGGTCATATTAGATACACTACCTCCCCCTTTGAAGTTTTAAAAGCTCTCATCGCTTTACTAAGCTTAAGGGTGTAACCATAGAACATAATGAGATCAATAAATCGTACAGGAATTCTTCCTTTAGGTGAATATTTATATTCGAGCACCGTTCGATAAACTTTAGGCGCAATGTAAAATGCGCCTGGCTTTAAATTAATGTTTTCTGGAATATACTTTATATCTTTTGAATATGGTATAACGCACTCAAAGGAGTCATTCTCAATTTCAGAAAACTCTACTTCTGTTATTGAGTCGTGTTGAGCTATATAGTCACTAATACCCAGATAGAGCGGATGCTCTGGTGCTTTCAATGCAGAAATTATTTGATCAACTAAATTGTCATCCTCAGAACCAATATAAATTGTGTATTCTGGTTTTACTATTACCTCTCGAAGAATTGGAGTTTTTATAGGTTCCTTTTTTGATTTTAGGTTATAAAACGTAGTTAACTCCTTCATGAATCCTGCAATTTTTCTAATTTTAATACCAGCACGAATTTTTTTCGTAAATTCTATAGTTTCTTTCTCATCAAGGCCCATTGCAGCACCCAGAATTCCTGCGATAGTTGTCTTGGGAGGAGCCAATAGTGTTTCAAAAAATGAAATAGTGTATGGATTTCTAAAATGTGCAAACTCACCTCGTATGTTAAATTGTACCCCCTTCAAAAAGAGTCACCTTTTTGTTAGAAAAACTTAAAGTCTTCACTAAGAACTAAATTCTTGAACTCTGTTAATTTCATCACTTTTACTTTTCCATCTAAGTAGCCATTTAGTTCTTTCACTAATTCATCCCAATTGTTCAAGAAGGAACCGAATCCTGCAATGTAAACTTCTTTAATACCATCTTTGTGATAATCTAGGACTTCCTTTAGTGCATCAATATCTAGATTATAGGATTCATCGATTCGAAGCTTGTCGCCGACTGTCAATGTCTTGTCGTCTCTAAACACCAGTACAAGAATATCGGGTGACATTTTGGTTAGATAATTTGTCTGTTTAACTCGACTCCATAGATTTAGAATTGCTGTTAGAAGGGCCTTCACTCGCTTATTTTTCTCATCAGCAGGTAATTCTTTATTTTCTGACTCGATGACTCCAACTCTGTCTAGTTCAATAGCCCAATTTGATCTGAACACATTCGTTGTGATTTCTAAATCAAACATGCTGTGCTCTTTTCCTTCTGGGTCAAAGCGAACTCCTCTATCAATATCTCCCTTATAGGGGAATATTGATATCATACCATTTGTCTTAACGGGTGCGATCCTTTTCTTATCAGTTTCGGTATCCATATATCCAAACAAATCGTCATCAATATATTTTTCTTCATCACATTGAGTAGTAATTTGTGCTGTTTTTGTTTTTCGTTTTATGGGAGATAGTTTCCATCCTAACTCACTCAAATAGGTCTTTATAGCGTACTTTATTGATGCTCCAGAGATATATACTCTCTGTGTACCATCAATATCCTCGGTCTTCTTTAAAACAGTTATATTGCCCTCGGTGCCGCTAGCGTTAACATTTGTTTTTTCTAATTTTGTTAAAAATGTTAACTCCATAAACCTTGCTCTCATCTTCTCAACCCCCTAATTTAGCTTTTTTCTTTAGAAAAGATCGCATTAGCAAACCCAATAAGGAAAAATACTTTTAGCTTCGGAAAGAGTTTTTCATTCTCCCTAAATGGCCTATCATCGATTGTTGTTTCCGCATGGAGCTGTATCAAATTTAGTTCGTCCAAAAATTCTTCCAGCTTTCGCTTTCGTCTGAGCTCAAATGCAAGTTGCTTTGCCTTTTTAGGATCCTTCTCGGTCTGCAATAAGGATTTTCCCAAACTATACCCCATATTAGAAACTTTTTCAAATAGCTCCTTCTCAGACATGTTAAACACCTCCAAAACTGATATTATGAAATCCGTAAAATATGGTGGAGGATATCCTCTCCTCTCAGCTCTAATATTATAGAATAAAATATTCTCAGCAATCTTCCAGTTTATTTCACCATATCTAATTATATACCTAAAGAATTGATTTCTATCGATAAAATCGCCTCTATCTTGCCCTGGATCTCTTCTTAAACTTTGGAATAGTATTTTAAAGTAATTAGTACCAGAAGCGCCAAATTTCTTTTCCATTCTATATCTGAAATTAAAGAAAGCCCTTATGACATCATTTAGTCTTGTAACAACTTCAGCATAATCGAAGATTTTCTTCTTACTTTTACCAATTGGTAAACCGAAGACAATACCTCCAAGGGATCTCTTAAAAAGCTCTTCACGTTCAATTCTGTAGGTCATTGCGTCAAGCAAAACTGCAAGGTACTCATATGGAAAGTACACTTTATCAAGAGATTTCATATTGAAGTAGTATTCGGCTGCTTCCTCTCTTTTTATCTTTTCTAGTATGTACATTAGGGACTCTGCGTTATCAGAGAAAAATAATACAAACGTAAGATAATCATTCTGTGCACTAAAGAATACGTTATGGTATGCAAGTAAACTGCGGAGAGCACAATCCCTACAAAAAGTTATAGCATCTATCTTGGCATTAGGATAAATATTCGGGAACTTATCTTTCGTGATAATAAATGGATAGAACCATCCCTTTCCCGTACCTGCGCCATCCCTTCCACAAATTATACAAGCCTTATTCTTGCTCTCCTTATAATTTGAGAATGACTTTTGAACCTTCAGTATAAGGTCCTCTAAATTTTTAATATTAAGTGCATTAAAGAATGTTCGTGAAAAAATAGTTAATGATCCGTCTCTTCTGAAGATCGTATCAAAAAGCTCATTAAGGTAATTCAATGTTTCTTCTACGTTCTTTACATTATAATCTTTCTGAAGTTTAAGATAAAAGGCATCTCCATTTTGAATCCAATAATCGAGCATTTATCATACCAGCCTTGAATTATATTAAAAATAACTAAATTTTTCTGTTTTAATTTAAATGTTTTTATCTAATAAATGGTCTTATAACGCATCGGAAAGTCTACTAAATAGTATTTAAATTCGAATTATATTGGATCCTTTGATTCTTTATATAAAGATAGTAATTTTCTTTAACTTAGGTTGTGATTTTTCGAATTTTTTTACAGATAAGCTCCATAATCACTTTAGGGATTTCCTAGCTCATTTTACTAAAAATGAACAAATCTACGATGTCAGATTTGAATTTTAAGCTTTTCTGGTACTGATATTTTTGTTACAAAAATGAGAAGCTTTTTCATGCTCTATTTTTCTCGGTGAGCTAAGATGGTGCTCAAATCAACCCCAGAACCAGATTGGCCACCCGATGACGATTGGCCTTGGCCAATTGATGGATAGCGGGTCATCGGGTCGGGGCATATGCCCCGACCCGATGACCCGCTATCCATCAATTGGCCAAGGCCAATCGTCATCGGGTGGCCAA
>JAGGXT010000240.1 GCA_021162905.1 Candidatus Odinarchaeota archaeon
AGATGGTGGTTAGTATGAGTTTCATTATAAGAAGTAAATATTTATTAACAATGGATCCTCAATACGGACTTATTAAGGATGGCGCAGTTGTTGTTAAAGAAAACAAAATAATAGATGTTGGAGAGTATGAGAGAATAATCAAAGAGTATCCCAGTATTGAGGTATTTGACGCATCTGACAAGATTGTTATGCCAGGTTTAATATCAAGCCATAATCACATGTATGGCATTCTATCTCACGGAATGCCAATTCCAGATGCACCATCTACATTTATTGGATTTCTAGAAGTCTTTTGGTGGCCATATGTTGAGAACTTGTTAGATAAAGACATGATATACCATGCCGCTAAGGTTGCATCAATAGAGATGATAAAAACTGGGACAACAACACATGCTGATATATTAGAAGCTCCCTATGCAATACCTGGAGCATTGGATGTTGAGGCAAAAGCAACAGAAGAGGTTGGAATTCGCTCTATTCTAAGCTTCGAAGCTACTGAGCGTATAAGTAAGGAGAATGGTGAGTTAGGGATCAAAGAAAATTTAGAATTCATTAAGAAGCATAATGTGTCTAAAGAGTCCCTAACGAGAGGTATGTTCTGTATCCATACAACTTTTACATGTAGCCCTGACTTTTTAAAGAAAGTGCGTGAGTTGGCTAATCAATACAAAGCAGGAATACATCTCCACTTGGAAGAGGGTGACTATGAAACAATTCATGCCTTGGTAAAATATAGAAAACTCCCAGTTGAATTATATGAAGAAATAGGCTTTCTTGGCCCAGATGTTCTCGCATCGCAGTGTGTTCAAACTACTCCAAAAGAAATTAAGATTCTCAAAAAGTACGATGTGAAAATTTCTCACATGCCTATAAGCAATTGCGAGGTTGGAGGAGGCATAGCACCAATTCCTCAAATGCTAGAGGAAGGTCTTACAGTAGGTCTAGGAACTGATGGATACATCGTAGATATGTTTCATGTTATGCGATTTGCGTTTTTGGTTCATAAAGCAAATATGAAAGATGCAAGTGTCATGCCTGCAGATGTTGTAATGAAAATGGCAACTATCAATAATGCAAAAGTTATTGGAATGCAGGATCTAATAGGGTCTATAACTCCTGGTAAACTTGCAGATATAATCACAGTAAAGCCAAAACTTCCGACACCCATAAATGAAGAAAACTTAGTCACGCAGCTTGTTGTTTTTGGAGAGGGATCTTTTGTAAATGATGTATTTATTAATGGCAACCTAGTAATGAAAGATAGACAGATTCTTACAGTTGATGAGACTGAAGCAAAAACGAAGTTAAGTGAAGTAGCTGAACAGTTTTGGGATTTAATAAAGAAAAAAGCTGGTGGATCCTAATGAGTTTAGACTTAAGTGTAGATATTGCTGGTGTTAAATTTAAAAATCCAATAATTATTAGTTCATGTCCTTTAACAAGAGATCACAAAACGATAAAGAGAGTTGCTGAAGCTGGCGTAGCGGGGGTTGTAACAAAGACGCTAAATTTAGTTCCAGCCGTAAATCCAAAACCAGCTGTTGCAAAAGTTGATGACCTTATATTAATTAATGCTGAAAAATGGTCAGATTTGCCGTATGAACAGTGGTTAGAAAAGGAAATAAAATTGGCTAAATCATACGGAATACGTGTAATTGCTAGCATAGGACTCTCTGTAAAGGATGCTGAAACAATAGTCCCTCTAGTTAAAGATAGCGGTGCTGACATGATTGAGTTGGTTTCATATGATGCTTCTCAAATAATCCCAATGCTTAAGGTCGCTAGACCTAAAACAGATCTTCCTATATCTGTCAAACTAAGTGCAAATTGGAAAGATGAGGTTTTTAATGTTGCTAAGAAAGCAGAAGAGTTAGGAGCTGATGCGATAACAGCGATCGACTCTGTAGGTCCGGTCCTAGAAATAAATCCTGAAACTGGTAAACCTTATTTGGGTAGTCCTAGTGGAGAGGGCTGGTTGTCTGGACATGCAATTAGGCCATTCGCATTAAGAACAGTTGCTGGCATTGCTCAAAGAGTAAAAATTCCAATTTTTGGAGTAGGTGGAATTACTCGTGGACTAGATGTAGTAAAGATGGTAATGGCTGGTGCGCATGCTGTACAACTTTGTACTATTGTTCTACAAAAGGGTGTAAAAGTGATAAATGAAATAATAGATGAATTAGAGGATTTTATGGAACGAAAGAATTACAGTTCTCTTAGCGACTTTAGAGGAATTACCTTAAAATATATCGAGAGAATAGGTTTATTTGCTCATTAATAATATGTTTTATAAACACTCTTAGGTGAAGTTGCTATGTGGTATGGTTGGAATGGTAAGTATGCTGTTGTTGATTTATCAAAATCCAAAGTGGATACTAAAGAGCTTTCAAAAGCTCTCGCACTTAAATACTTAGGTGGTCGTGGTTTTGCTTCAAAAATACTTTTTGATCAAGTTCCACCAAGTGTAGATCCATTTTCACCAGATAATCTTCTAATATTTTCAGTGGGTCCATTTCTAGGCACTCTCTGGCCTACTGCCTCTAGAACAACTATAGCTGCGAAATCTCCTCTAACAAATGCTTTAGGGTATGCCCATTTTGGTGGGTTCTTTGGTGTCTCATTAAAAGCGACTGGTTTTGACATGATTATTATTAAAGGCAAGAGTGAAAAACCAGTTTATCTTCTTATAACAGATGACACTGTGGAAATAAAGAATGCTGAACATCTTTGGGGGAAAATGACATCAGAAGTTGAAAAAATCCTAATTGATGAACACGGCAAGAAAAGTAAAGTAGCATCCATTGGCCCCGCTGGAGAAAAACTTTCACGAATTGCTGCAGTAATTCATGATGGCAGAGCTGCTGCTAGAACTGGAATGGGTGCTATTATGGGATCTAAGAGGCTTAAAGCACTAGTTGCCTTGGGAGCGAAGAAAATCAATATAGCAAACGAAGAAAAGTTCAAAGAAAAAGTAAAGGATGTAAATGAAAAAATAAGGAATAATGAAGGAGCTAAGGCTTACGGTGAATACGGGACATCAATTTTAGTTGCATGGAAAAACTTCAAAGGTGATTTACCAGCAAAAAATCATCAGTTAGGTAATGTTCCATTTGCGAATGAGCTTGATGGCATGAAAATATCAAAAACTATCTTAGTTAGACCTACATCATGCTTTGCTTGTCCGATACATTGCGGGCGACTCATAAAAGTCGATAATGTGATATTTGAGGGCATGGAATATGAAACCATTGATAGCTTTGGTCCTATGTTATGGATCTCTGATCTAAATACGGTTGCTAAGCTTAATATTCTTGCAAATGATTTAGGACTTGATGCTATAAGTACTGGTGTTACAATGGCTTGGGCAATGGAATTATATGAACGGGGAATCCTAACTAAAGAGGATGTGGGTCTTGATTTAACGTGGGGTAATGGTGAAGCAGCTATTGAACTGATTAAAATGATTGGATTTAGAAAAGGTATCGGTGATATCTTAGCCGAAGGATCTGAAATTGCAGCTAAGAAGATTGGAAAGGGATCTGAAAAATATTTAATGACGGTTAAGAGAGTTGAGCTACCAAGACAAGAGCCTCGTGCAACGAGAGGGTTCGGTTTAGGCCATGCCGTTTCAAACAGAGGAGCTGATCATTTATATGCCCTTCCAACACTAGCTGTTGCTCAGAATTATGAAGCTGCAAAGAAGCTATTTCCAGAGGAATGGTTAAATGAAATGCTGAATCCACGCTCACCTAAATATAAAGCAAATATGGTTGTTGTGTCTGAGAATTTCTGTGCTATTAGTGATGCAGTTGGTATTTGCAAATTTACAACTTCTGAGACTTGGGCAATATTTCCAGAAGATGTTGCAGAGGGCTTAACATATCTGACTGGTGTTGAATTCTCAACAGACGTGTTGCTAAAAATAGGTGAGCGTATTGTTAACTTGGAACGAGCATATAACGCTAGGCACGGATACTCAAGAAAGGATGATAAACTACCTTATCGTATAATGAATGAGCCACTTAAAATGTTTGATCCAGACAAAGATCTGAAGGAAATTAAGATTGTTCCAAAAGTTGATGGTAGCACAGAACCTCCAATGGTCGAATTGGATTATATGCTAAATCAATACTATGAACTACGAGGTTGGGACAAAGAGACTGGTTGGCCAACAGTAAAGAAACTTAAAGAACTCGAGTTGAGTGACATTCTTGAAGTCCTTGAGAAAGAAGGAATTTCTTTAAAATAGTTTAGGAATAATTTTTTATCATTTTTATTATTTTAGGAGAGTCTTTAAATGTTGCCTGAGGAAACACTTAAAGAAAAAATTCTAAAATCTATAACAATTGATCTTTCTGAGATTGCTAATTTATTTAATGTTGGTATACCAGAGGCAGAACGAATTGTAAGAAAAGCTCTTGAAAAACATCCCGATGTTAATTTCATTTTGATTCCTAAAAGTAAAATTTTCATAGAACTTAGCAGATTAGGAAACATAATTAACAGAAGGGGCAAAATTACTCTTGAAGAAATAGCAAAGGAGTGCAATGTTACAATCCAATTAGCTCGTAATTTCTTAAATACACTAATAGTGACTGGTTTTCCAGGAATTTATATTAACGATAATACCTTTGTTACTTTTAATCATCTTCAAGATGAAATAAGAGGTGCCATTTTAAGAGGAGAAACTATCACCGTTGAGTATATAGCTTCCAAATTTAATGTAGATGAACGTGTTGCATATAATATTTATATGGAACTTAAACGAAGGAGTGAGGTCGAAAGATAGCTTTAATGTATTTTTTTGTAATAATTAAAAGCTTAGTCATTTTTCTATAAAAATAACATCGTCGTCTAAAAATCTAAAATGCTCATCACCAGTTAGTACCTTTCCTCCCATAATAGCAAGCTCTATATTTAATTCAACAATCTCACTCTTTTTAGTAATAAAAATGATTCTTTTTCTCACTTCAGATTTTTGTATCAAATATCTTGAGATGCTGCGTCCAAAAATATATATTAAGAAGGTATGGAGATAATAACTGGTGGTTGCTATGGAATTCAACTTAAAAGAAGGATTAGAAGGAGAAAGAAAATATACTGTTAAAGAAGAGCACACTGCAAAGTTTTTAGGTAGTGGTGACGTAAGTGTATTATCAACGCCATCGATGATAATGATGATGGAAAATGCTGCTAGACTTCTTGTAGAAGAATATCTACCAGAAGGTTATACCACGGTTGGAACTCGTGTTGAGGTTTCTCATCTAAGAGCAGCTCCGCTTGGTGCTGAAATTACTGTTAAAGTAAAACTCATTGAGGTATCTGGTAGAAAATTAAGATTTACGGTTGAAGCGTATTGGAATGATAAGAAAATAGGCGAAGGTCAGCATGAACGATTCATAGTTAACAGAGAAAAATTCTTAAAAAAGGTAAAAGAAGCAATTAGCTAATAGGCAATAAATCTACAAATAACTACTTGGTTGTGGAAATCCCTGAAATATAATCCAATATACTATCGTAGATATGAAAAGCGAGATCATTGATGTCATAACAAAAACAAGAGTTGGTAGTTGATGAACTAATAACTTATTTTTCTTAATAATTATCAAAAATAAGATTGATAAAAGTGGGGCAATTAAATATCCAAAATAAGGAGCTTGCCCCTCAATAGCGGCTATGCTTGCAAAAATTCCAAAAATTATACCTGTAAAAATTAAGATTTCCTCTTCCCTTTTAGAAATCTTATTTTCTGATGGTGAAAGTATTTGTGCTATGGATAATATGATGATAACTCCCAGAAAGCCAGAATATGTGACAATATGCCCTATTATTTCATCGTATAGATAAGCGATCTCAACAGAATTATTTAGAAAATTATTTATTTCGTTTCCAGTAAAATGAATTCCCATACCAGCAAGGAAATACGTTATTGAAATGACAAATAAAATATCCATTCTCTCTTTTAGAGTCTTCTCAAGGTGTCTACTAACCTCATTATATAGCTCGAAAAGAAGATATGTTATAAGTGGAAGAAATATAAGAACCTCAATAAAGAAATTCAGTTTAATTGAATTTCTGTAGATTGGAATTTGTGACAAGAATGCACTAGCAGCGTATACTGGTGATGGAACATATACTAATTGTAATATCTTTTTAGTAATGTTATTCATACAAACACCAAGATTGTTAATAGGTTATAACAATTAAAAAGTTTTACTGACTTGGATCTTAAATGGATTGAGAGCACCATCTATCCAAGTTTAATAAATAGGCAGGGCCTGCAATAGTTACTCCATAAAAAATTACATTTTTACCTCTTCCACATGATAAAATTTCGTTTATTGTAGCATTAACTATCGAACTTCCTGTTGCAAGGACTACATCTGCCCAGTCAATAATATCTTTAGTAAGTGAATGTCCATCTTCTATTAGCACTCCATATTTTATCTTTCCTATATTCTCTGGGTTAAGATCAGTAACTCGGACCTCGAAATATTTTGAGAGATGATCTACAAATGCTGGTTGAAATCCAATAATTCCCAATCTTTTAGCATTATATCTTTCTTTAATGTATTTTGCAAGTTCCTCGCTGCATATTTCAGGCTCATCATTTTTACAATGTCTTGTATTACTAATTAAATTTAAATACCTAAGAACAGCATTTATCGTTGCTATAAGAATTGCGCGGTTCTTATTATTATTCAACGAAAGTGACAATATATCCTCTATTGTTCCTTTAAAGTTAGAAGGCTCATCAGTAAATGCTTGACCAAATGAATTTTTAAACTCTGCTTCTATCATTTTTTCATTACCTTTTACGAGAGGAAACTCTTTCCTCTTAGGACTTCCAATTGCCTCTTCTGGACTTAAAATTCTTGCACGAATTATTACATGTTCCTTAGAAAGATTTGCTCCTTCTACTATCTCTTTAAATTTTGAAATCATATATGAATAAATATCAATCACTCTATACCACCCTAATACCTCTTAAAACAAATTTGAGAAAGAAATTTCTACGACCATTTACAAAAAGATCTAGGAACTCTCTCTTAGCAACCTCAGCTGCTATTTTAATTCCCTTTACATTAAAGACAACTCTTACTTTATCACCAGCAATTTCTTGATACCCCACTACCTTCCCTTCAAATATGTTCACAAGAAGCCCTTTTGGCTCATAAGGATACACATAAATATCATTAGGAAAAATAATCACTTTTTTAATGTCCTTTCCTTCATAAGGAACTATAACAGATAATCCACCGCAATTGGCTTTTGCTAGTCCATAATCTAGAACCTCGTAATCTTCACAACTTAGTATATTAGGATTCCCAATAAATTCTAAAACCTCTTTTGTTTTGGGTGATGAAAGTAACTCTTCAAAAGATCCAACTTGCTTTATTTCTCCATCTGTCATAATCGCAACCCTATCTCCCAGTTCTTCAGCCTCTTTTACATCATGAGTAACGAATATAGTTGTTATTCCCAGTAATCGTTGAATCCCCTTAAACTCGTCTCGTAAATACTTTCTTAGTCTAGGATCTAAATTGTTAAATGGCTCGTCCATTAAAAGGATCTTTGGTTCTACTATAAGCGCCCGTGCAATAGCAACTCTCTGTTTTTCTCCACCACTCAATGTCTTAGGATATCTTCCCCTGATGTGTTCTATTTTCATAAGTTCTAGCATTTTTTCTAATCTTTTTTGAATTGTTTTTTCATCATAACCTCTTATTTTGAGTCCAAATATTATGTTCTCTTCTACAGTCATATGTGGAAATAAAGCAGCCTCCTGAAAAACTATACTAATATTTCTCTTCTCTGGTGGTAAGGAATCAATAGGTCTTCCATCAACTATAACATTTCCTTCATACTCAGTAAGCCCTGCTATTACGTTAAGTAGTGTTGTTTTTCCAGCTCCTGATGGACCAAGAATCGCAAACAGCTCTCCATCATTTATAGTTAAGTTAATTCCCTTAAGTATATACTTGTTCCTTATGTTTACCAGTTCAAGCTTTACCATCACATCCACATCCTAGTAAGTTTCTGTTCCAAGATCTCGAAAATTTTCTCAAAGAGTAAACAAACGACTGAAAGGGTAATAAGAACATTTATAATGACATCCACTAATAATAAACTTTGAGCTTTCATAGCTAAAGCTCCAAGCCCAACAGGTATTGCTATCATTTCTGCAGCAAGTACCGTTCTCCAAGCCATTCCAGCTTCAAGTCTTAATCCCGTAAATATATTTGGAATTGCTATAGGTACTACAATTTCAACTAATATTTGAAAGTCGCTTGCACCTAATGTTTTAGCAACTTTAATGAGCTGTTTATCAACAAGTTTTACACCAGCCATTGTATTATAAAGCAATGGGAAGAAACTGCAAATAAAAATTAAAGTTATTGGTAATAACTCATTAATTCCGATCCAGATCAAGAGTAAAGGCAGCCAGCCTAATGTTGGAATCGGATATAAGAGATATAAAATGGGTCCAAGTGTTTTTTCAACCAATTTATTATAGCCCATTAGGATACCAACCAATATACCCATTGTTGCTCCTAACGAAAAACCGATTAGTACCCGAAATAAGCTTCTGCAAAAATGGTATACCAGCTCTCCAGTGGCTGTTATCATTATAAATTTCATTATTACTCTCGAAAACGGTGGGAATAGAAAAGAGGGGACTATCTCTAGCAGAGAAAGTAATTCCCAAGTGATTATAAAAATGATTATGGGAATAGCGCTGGTGATTATTTCTAAAATTTTCTTCATCTAAAACACCTTGTGTTCTCTCAGATAAAAGAAGATTAGCTGAATATAAATATTTGTTAATTGTTTTATGTTAAAACTAAACAAAGTTGTTTAGTTTTTGATTTATATGTTAGGGAGCTATTATTAAGAAATAAAAAATTTTCCCCCTAACACTTTTTCTATTTTATAATGTGGGCCTAATAAAAAAAGAATTTTATACAACTTATTATTAACTAAAATAGCTAAATTGCATTTTTTAAAAGGTAGGCGGATTATGCTAAAAATTACAGTATTAATCGACAATAAATCCCTCCTAGAAACAACAAAAGCTGAGTGGGGGTTCTCCGCATATATTGAATTTGAATCGCTGCGTGGTCTATTTGATACTGGCCCTTCTTATAGTACGCTACTTTATAACGCATCCAAATTGAATATTGATTTAAATAGACTTGATTTTGTTTTTATATCACACTTACATGGTGATCATTCAGGCGCTTTACTTGAACTTATAAAAAATCATAAACCGAATAACGTTTTTCTTCCATCAAATATAAAATATAATGATTTACTTGCAATTTCAAAGTATGTTAAATCAGCTAGAGCTGTTGATGTATTCACAGAGTTATTTCCCAACATATTCTCCACTGGCACTTTAAAAAAGACAGTTCCAGAACAATCAATGATAATACGTTTACGTTCGTGCCTTGCTTTGATTTTGGGGTGCTCACACCATGGTATTATTGACATAATAAGGCATATTCGCATCTACTTATCCACTCCAATAATTGTAGCTATAGGGGGTTATCATTTATCTGGATATAATAGAGGCTATAACGTAGGACATGCTTTATATAATATGGGTGTACAATATGTCTTTCCATGTCATTGTACGGATGAATCTGCGAAGGAGGGAATATATGCAGCATATAAAAGATTAACAGCTTGTGGCGTTGGATTGCACATAGAAATCTCAGATGATTGTAAACTCGAATATACAATATTAACTAAGAAATAGTTGCCTGTTATAACCCAAAATAACTTTTCCTACCTCGCTTTTTAGTCTCTTAGCTATTGGAATACATTTTATCCTTAGCAGAAAAAAGATATCCGCATCAGCCTCATCAAATAATTCAAAATTCCCTTGCCCCTTACTGATTACCAAATCAAAATTCCTAAGTGTTTTTTCTAAATTGCCAACATATATTCCTTTACCATTAGAGTTGGGTAATAGTTTCATTCCCCTAATTTTCCCAAATCTATCTAGTCCTAGCTCTATTGCATCATTTACTGTAACGTCATTAGCCACAGGCTCAGATCTCGCAAAAATCGTTACTTCCTTATTATTTTCTTTTAAAAAACGTAGTAGCGGGATGTCAAATATGACTTCTCCTGCATTATCAAGCAAATAAGCTATCGTTTTAGCAGTATTTATCTTCTTCTCAAATATATTAAAGTGATCTATCGCAAAAGAGAGTTTATGAATTTCATGGATTATTTTATTTATCTCGAAACTTATTGAAGGACCAAAGTCAATAATATTACCTGCTATTGCAGAATTGGTTGCGATCCTCAGCGGTTTTTTCGATTCCTTCATTAAATTAAATATTTTATTAAGATAGTTCTTCGCTATTTTGTTGTGTTCTTTCTTAATTTTAGCATATGGATCATCCTTGTTTAGAATAGTTTTAGCGTGTTTAAAACATTTATATGCAAGTTGCATGGGTGTGATTTTCCAATCTTCCTTTTGGAGCTTTCCTAAAATTTCACGTATTATTCTTTCCCGAATTAGATAATTGTCCGTGGCAACATAACTAACTCTTATTGCTTGATTCAGTATACAAGGTATACATTCAATAGCGATAAGCATTTTTCGTCCCTATAATTTTGATTTAATGAATGCTAGAGCATCCTTAAGATCGCTTGCAACATAATCTGGATTGGCGTCATGACTCCAAGACAATTTTAATAAATTATCAAATTTTATTTGAATAGTAATAGCATTGGCTCTTTTTGCCTCAATTATACACCTTGGTTGATCATCCACGTAGACTATTTCATTTGGATTGGCAGATATGTCTCTCGCAAACTTAATAATGCCATTATATTTGCTATTGATTTCCTCTTCTACCACGTAAATTCTATCAAAAAACCTCATTAGATTGCTTTTCTTAATTCTTAATTTTTTAAGTCCTATTATTTCATCCCTACCAGAAATTATCGCTAATGCCAACCCAAGTTTCTTTAGTTCCATCAAAACCTCTTTTACCTCTTTTCTCGGTTTAGAAAAAGATATTCTTAGTTCCCAATATCTATCAAAAAGTCCCTTTAAACTATCATCATCCAATAAGATACCCGCCTTTAGTAGAGTATTTTTAAACATTAATATTCTCTTTTTATATTCAATTACATTTTCCCAATCATAAACGTCTTCTCTAAGAATAAACGTTTGAATGAGCAATCGTTTGGTTCTCTCATCTAGATCAAAAATATCAAGGAGTTTATTATAAACATCGGGAATACAAGAATAACTATCAATAAGAGTCCCATCAAAGTCAAAAGCAACTCCCTTAATAACCATGTAGATCACTACCTACAATAGTGTATTCTTTAATTGTTACTTAGAGACTAAGTATTCAATCTTTAAATATCTATCTAATTTATTGCTTAGAGATTTGCAACTTTGCACTTATTTTCTCCTTTGTTTTTATGATTTCCAAGCTTTTTAACTTAGCGATACTCTCTTGCTTTTCAAAACCTAATTCACTATATATTCTCCTAAGACTATCCCATGAGTTAGCCATTACATTTAAAATCTCTAATGAGTCACTATACATTTTTTGTGACAACTCATAATTTCCCTGATCTTCATATATATTCGCCATCTTAAGCATACTGACCAGCAAATCACTTCCTCGTCTAATCGCTTTTTCATAGGCCTTCACAGCTTTATTGAATTTTTTAAGGCGTTCATATGACTTTGCATAGAAATGCCAGTCATTTACAGAATCTGGATTTATAGTAAGTGCCGTTTCAAAGCAAGCATTTGCATCTTCAAATTTATCTTTTTCAAGATACGCAACACCTAAATTTCTCCATGCTGGATGCACTTTACCTAAAATTTTTGGTGCTAACTTTTTAACATGCTCATTATCAATTTCAATTGCTTTTGAGAATGTTTTCTTTGAATTCTCATGTAGATTTTTTACAGAGTATAGAGTAGCAAGCTTTAACAACAACTCAACATTCTTCTTTTCTCTCCTAAGAGAGAATAGAATATTATCTATCACATAATCTATATTTTTTCCTTTTAAAAAAGCTGGATATGACATTTCATTAGGTCCCCAGCAG
>JAGGXT010000311.1 GCA_021162905.1 Candidatus Odinarchaeota archaeon
CTTTTAATATGAAATCTAAAAAATATTTATCATAATTTGCAATAAAATAGACTAAAAATTTAAAGGTTGTATCAATACATAGTACTATATATTTTAAAATACTAACAAAATAAGCAATCTAAGTGATAAATTAATAATAAGGAAAGAGAAAATTGGAGATTTTACTTTCTTTCACCGCGCGTGTATGGTATACATAGTGCCGCTGGAGCTCCAATTCGCTTTTTCATACGTTCAGTGGTACCAATTAATAGTGCTATTATTGTAAATAGATAAGGCAACATAGCAAGGATGTTTGGTGGAATTCCATACGGTTGCAGTCTAAATTGCAATACATCAATTAATCCAAATATATAGGAGCCCACCAAAGCCCTCATAGGATTCCAAATAGCGAATATTGTAAGACCTACTGCAATCCATCCTTTTCCTGCTGTCATTCCTTCGATCCATGATGGCGTATATGCTAAAGATAAATGTGCACCAGCAAGTCCAGCAAGTGCGCCTCCAAGGGCTACACAAAGATAACGAACGAGGAATACATTAATTCCTAAAGTATCAGCAGCTGCAGGATTTTCACCAACAGCTCTAATGGCCAATCCATATTTAGTTTTAAAGAGAATATACCATAAAACTACTGCGGTGATTATGCCGATATACGCAATTGGATCAGCAGTGAAGAGACCAATACCTATGATAGGAATTTCACTAAGTATGGGGATTGCTATTGGAGAGAAGGCAATCTTTTGAAGTGTCGTACCTACGTATGCCTTACCAATTACTGCGCTAACACCTAGACCTAGCATTGTCAAAGCCAAACCAGAAACTACTTGATTTGCCTTTAATGATATACTAACAAACGCATGTATTAAGGCAAACAATGCACCAACAATAATTGCAGCTATAACTCCAAGCCAAGGATTACTTGTAGCAAAAGCAACCACGTACGCTGAAATAGCACCCATTATCATCATTCCTTCAACGCCCAAATTTAGAACACCAGAACGCTCAGCATAAATTTCACCAAGCGTTGCTAGGAGTAGTGGAGTCCCTGCACGAATAGCAGCTTGCATTAGATATCCGATGTATATTAACATCCACTCATCCATAATTACAGCCTCCCCTATTTAAACACTGTTGAGAATAATTTATTCATAAATGAGCCCCAAGGATATTTTTCATTCCAATAGAAACTTACTCTATACTCTCTGAGGGGCTCAAACGCTATTAGAACAAAGAGTATCACACCGTTGAATATGTTAACAACTCCAAATGGAAGACCTAGAGTTATCTGAATTTGTTGTCCACCAACGATCAGAATAGCCATGAAAAATGCTGATAAAATTACATAAAGAGGATTTAGCCTGCCTAACCATGCTACAATGATTGCCGTGTACCCATATCCAGGGGATATCGCTTCAGGATTTTGCAATCTATGTTGAACACCAGTCATTAAGCCAGCACCAGCAAGCCCAGCAAGCCCACCGCTAATAAGCATAGTAATAAGAATAGTTTTTGTATAGTTAATCCCTGCATATCTTGCAGCTTTTATATTCTCACCAACAACTCTGATTTCATAACCCAGCGTAGTTTTGTTCATAAAGAAATAGAGTCCAACTGCGAATAAGAGAGATAAAACGAATGAATACACATATATTGGAGTTCCAGGTATTTTTGGCTCCCAAGCTGCTGGAGGAAATGTATCAGAAAATGGAAAGTTATATACTTTTTTTCCTTTCCATGGACCATAAACTAAATACTTAACAAGTCTAAAGGCAACATAATTCAACATTAACGTAGTAATGACTTCATTTGTCTCAAATTTCAATTTAAGTGCTGCTGGAATAAGACCCCAAAGAGCCCCGACTATAAATCCCATCAAGAGGATTGTTGGCAATAGTAGAAAATCGGGAATCCCAGGAACAAAGAGAGCGATACCAGTTGCGGCAATAGCACCCATAAGCAATTGGCCTTCAGCTCCAATGTTCCAAAATAGAGCTCTGAAAGCTATTGCAAGCCCAACTCCACAAAGCAATAATGGAATCATTCTAGTAAGTGTAGATGTAAAACCTGCTGGTGTAAATAAAGACCAAGCAAATATTGAAAATATAGCAAGGAAAGGATTCACTCCAAATCCAGCAAAAATTATTCCCATTATGATAAACGCTGTTACTAGAGCCATTGTTGTAAGCTTTAGTGATTGCTCAAGAGTTATTTCTTGTCTTTTTTCATACTCGATGGTAAGAAGATTAAATATCTTAACCCTCACGCTCTAAACCCTCCGATATTGGCATACGTTTAATACCAGCCATCATTAACCCAATATCTTCGATATTTGCTTCTTCCGCTTTAACAATACCAACAAACTCTCCTGCAAAAATCACAGCAATTCTATCACTTAGGGACATTATCTCCTCTAAGTCCTCAGATACTAAAAGAATCGCAGCACCCTTTTCTCGCTCTTTAAGTAGTAACTTTCGTATATACTCAGTAGCACCTACATCTAGGCCATAAGTCGGGTGAGCTGCTATAATAAGTGAGGGATTTGATGATAACTCTCTTGCTAAAATTAATCTCTGAATATTACCACCTGATAGAAGCTTTGCTGGTGTTTTAATACTTGGTGTCATGATTTCATATTCTTTAACTAATCTATTCGAAAATTTTTCTATTTCTTCTTCATTTAATACTATCCTTAACTTTTCATTATAAAACTCTTTCACAAAAGGAGGTTCATTGTAGTATTTTAGTATCAAGTTTTCGGATATATTCATATTAGGAACTATACCCATTTCTATTCGTTCCTCTGGGATATGAGCAACATTCCTTTTAAGAATCACTCGTGGTGGTTTATTAGTTACGTCCTCACCCATGATATATACTTTACCAGCAGTAGCTTTACGTAACCCAGTTACAACCTCAATGAGCTCCTTCTGTCCGTTTCCTGCAACGCCAGCTATTCCAAATATTTCTCCCTCGTAAACTTTAAAGGATACACCCTTTAACGCTTCGACACCTTTATCATTAAGAGCTCTTAAATTTACCACTTCAAGTACTGGCTTTCCTCGTTTCACAGGCTTTTTCTCGAGTCTGAATATTACTTCTCGACCAACCATCATTCTCGCTAACTCTCGTTCATTAGTTTCTGAGGTTTTTAAAGTACCCACAACTTTTCCTTTTCTTAATACAGTAACTCTATCACTTACTGCCATAACTTCCTCTAACTTGTGAGTGATAAAGATTATTGACTTCCCTTCAGTTACCATTTTTCGTAACATTTCGAAAAACGGTTTTACTTCAGATTGGGCAAGGATAGACGTTGGTTCGTCAAGAATTAGAATATCAGCACCTCGATATAATGCCTTTATAATCTCAACTCTTTGTTTTTCCCCAGCTGATAATTGCCAAATCTTTGCACTTGGATCTATCTTTAATCCATATCGCTCTCCATATTCTTCTAATTGTTTTTCAACTTCCTCAACTGGAATTACTATGTTGAGTTCTTTTAATCCGAGAACTATATTCTCCACCACAGAGAAAACATCTACCAACATAAAGTGCTGATGTACCATGCCAATTCCTAATTCAATTGCATCCTTAGGTGATCTTATCTCGACCTTCTCACCTTTTATGTAAATTTCGCCCTCATCAGGCTGATAAAGACCATATAAAATATTCATAAGAGTTGTTTTCCCAGCACCATTCTCTCCAAGCAGGGCATGAACTTCTCCTGCTTTAACTTCAAAGTTTATATGGTCATTAGCAAGAACCCCTGGAAAGTGTTTTGTTATATTTCTCATCTCAACTACTGTTTCGCCAATATTTACTTTTTTCTCTCTAATTTTTGCGTATATTGATGCGCTTTCTGATTTTAATGTCTTTAGACCCGGCAACTTTAGCATACTCCACACCTTAGACATTTTACCATCACACTGTAACTATGGTGTGCTATAAAAA
>JAGGXT010000057.1 GCA_021162905.1 Candidatus Odinarchaeota archaeon
TTGCCGATAGAGATCATTTCTGCTTAGCATTTCTTCATGAGTGCCTACATCAACTATTTCCCCTTTATGCATAAGTACTATTTTATCAACGTTCCTTATTGTGGACAACCTATGAGCTATTATAATGGCCGTTCTTCCTTCCATTAGCTTCTTAATTCCTTCTTGGATTAGCTGTTCTGTATATGAGTCCACACTTGCCGTAGCCTCATCAAGTATTAGTATTCTGGGGTTCGCTAAAAGTGCTCTTGCAAAAGAAATTAGTTGTCTCTCTCCAGTTGAGAGAAGTTTGCCACCCTCACCAACTTGGGTATCATACCCTTGTGGTAGACGCATTATAAGATCATGGATTTTCAGCTCCTTTGCCACTCTAATAATATCTTCATCTGTGGCATTCGGGTTACCATACCGTATATTTTCTTTTACAGTCGTATTGAAGAGAAAAGGTTCTTGCAGAACAATGGCTATTTGGCTTCTAAGTGATGCAAGTGTCACATCACGAATATCATAGCCATCAATCAGTATGCGTCCCTTTGTAACATCATAAAATCTGAGCAATAATTTAGCAATCGTTGTTTTTCCAGCACCGGTATGGCCCACAAGAGCAATTTTCTCTCCCTTCTTAATTGTGAGATTAAAATTCTTTATTACAGGAATGCCAGGCACATACTCAAAAAATACATTTTCAAATTTAATTTCCTTAGAAAATGGAGGAAGAGGAACTGCATCTTCCTTCTCCTCAACGCTGGGCCGAGATTCTATAAGATCAAAAACCCGCTCTGCTGCAGCAAAAGCACTTTGTATATTATTATAGAAGAGACTAATGTTGGCAATTGGCTGGAAGAATCGATTAAGATAGCTCAAAAATGCAACTAATACACCTATGGAGAGAGCACCACCTATAATTTGCAAACCACCAAACCATAACACAAGGGCGATTCCAATCGCACTAATAAAGTCTATAACTGGATAGAATGCTGCAAGAATCCTACTAGCCCTTATATTTGCTCTATAGTTTTCCAAATTCACTCTAGAGAAGGATGCTATAGTAGATTCTTCGCGTGAAAACATCTTTACTGCCTGAACACCACTTATTGTTTGTTCAACAGTGGAGGTTAGTTTTGATATTGCTCTCCGTGTTTCACGGTATATCTTTCTCATCGCTTTGGAAAACAACATTGTTGCAAGAGCCAATAGGGGAATTATGGTGAAGGAAATCAAGGAAAGCTGGACATTGATAGACAGCATAATGATGATGATTGCAACCAGAGATAGTACATCAGCAATTGTACTGGCAAGACCAGATATCAGAACTTGGTTTAAAGTGTTTATGTCATTGGTAAGTCTGGAAATTATATCTCCAGCTGGCACCTTAGAAAAGTAATCCATAGATAAATCTTGCACGTGCTGAAAGGCCTCCTGCCGTAGATCAAAGATTACCTTCTGTCCAACATAGTTAATGTTGTAGATGGTGGCATAATTTGATATGAAGAAAATTATGTAAATTGTTAAATACAAAAGAGCAACAATCATAAGACCTTGATAATCACCTTTTGCAATATATTCATCTATAGCTATCATAATTAGATAAGGTCCCGCAAGACCAGCAAGCGATGAGACAATAATTGATGAAATAACTAGAAAAAGACGCCACTTGTACTTTTTTATATACCTAATTAATTTTTTAAATATTTCAATATCTGAATATTTCCTTTCGATATCTTCAATGTCCTTTAATTGTCTGAAATACCAACCCATGTTACTCACCATGCGATTCTCTTAGCACTCTCCCAAAGCGATCTTTAGCAATTACTTGTTTAGGAGTAATAGCTCCAATCAATTGAGCATCAAAGATCTTTGTATATACTGGATTCTTCTGATACAATTCATCATGGGTTCCTATACCAACAACCCGTCCTTTATCAAGCACAATTATCATATCTGCTTTCTTAACAACAGACATCCGTTGTGTAACTATGATAGAAGTCCTACCCTTCAAAACTTGTTCTAAGGCCTTTTGAATTTCGTACTCTGTTTTAACATCGACACTAGAAGTGGCATCATCAAGTATCAAAATTCGAGGATCGGTTAAAATAGCTCTTGCAATAGCTACTCTTTGTCTCTGACCTCCAGAGAGAGTCACCCCTCGCTCTCCAATAATTGTATCATACTTATCAGGTAGGGAAACTATAAAATCATGGATATTTGCCAATTTTGCAGCTCGGATAATTTCCTCCTCAGTAGCATCAGGTTTCCCATATGCAATGTTCTCACGAATTGTACCAGAGAAGAGGAAGATGTCTTGAGGAACTATACCTATCTGCTTTCTCAGAGACTCCAATTTCACATCTCTAATGTCATACCCATCAATCAGTATACGGCCCTCAGTTACATCATAAAAGCGAGGAATTAATTTTAGTATTGTACTCTTACCAGCTCCAGTCGTTCCAAGAATTACCACAGTTTTCCCAGCTGGAATTTCAAATGATACATTCTTTAGAATCCATTTATCGCCATATTTAAATGATACATTCTCAAACTTAATGTTTCCTTTAATTGGAGGAAGTTCGATCGCATCTGGCTTCTCAACGACTGCAGGCTTTTCATTGAGAATCTCAAGTATCCTTTCACCAGCAGCCATAGCTTGACTATAAAATGAAACTAAAAACCCTAGAAATCTGGCTGGCATAACGAGTTGTATAACATATCCATAGAACGCAATCAGCGTTCCTAATGTTATGACACCTTGAATCGTTAGAATTCCACCCGCCCAAAATACTAAGAGAGCACTCACACCAACTATAAAAATCAACGCTGACATATATTTTGCTCGAACTTTCGCAACATTGATGTTCATTCTGAGATACTCTTCATTTTTCTCCGCGAATCTTTTAATTTCCAATTCTTCAGCATTAAATGCCTTAACCACTGCAGATCCAGTAATATTTTGTTGGATTATCGAAGTCAGTTTTCCAAATTGAGTACGAATTTCATAAAATTTTGGACGAACTATCTTATTATATCTATAGGCACCATATAGCAAAAATGGGAATGGGATCGAAACTATTACTGCAAGAAAAAGGTTCATAGAACACAGTATTGTAAAAGTTAAACTTATCGATAGAACCGAATAGATCATCATAATGAATCCCATTGACAACATAAATCGTATGTTTTCTACATCTGACGTAACTCTTGACAAGAGCTGACCAGTGCGACGCCTATCAAAGAAACTAAAAGACATATTCATTAAATGACTGTATAAATCATTTCGAAGATCATACAGAACCTTCTGGCTAAGCTTTTGAGCGTAATATCTTCTAATATAACCAAAGATTCCCATAAAAAGAAAGAGAATTATTATTGCAGAGGAGTATATTATGAGCTTTCTAGAATCACCTATAAGAATGGCATCATCAACAACTAACCTAAAAAGTTGAGGAGGTATTAGAGATAAAAACACGGTAAAAAGCATAGCGACTAGGCTAATCACAAATTCGGTTTTGTGCCTCATTACGTATGAAAATAAAGTTCTGAAAGTACCCAATTTAGTAACCCCATACCATTCTGAAAGACAATCACTATTTTTACTTATTTGAACATTTTTATTCGTGCAAATCGCCACAATATTACTCTTGATAGTAAATTTTTTTACTATAATAAAAATTTTACTATATATTTATAGTGTCCTACGATATTTATGGCAACTTCGGATATATTGTTGGTGAATAAAATTACTCTACAACAAAATACGATTACAAGAATATTTACTTACCCTAACTTATTTTCTAGTTCTATCTTTATGTCATTTAATCCACATTATGGATTAATCATCAGATAGAATATAATAAGCATTAGTAGGACTGCGAAAAGTGCTATTAAAATCATTTTACTATAAATGATATACTCTACCAAATTGACATCTCATCAAATATAATAGTGCAGGTAAAAATCTAACTATATATATATAGCTAATGAGCTGAAATTTCCTCACCAGCTACCTTACGACGATAAAAAGTAGATAATTTTTTCTTAATTACTACAATAACTCACAGTTCACCCTTGAATTTTCAGTTAAATTGGATAAAAGAAGCCCTGACGTTAATGTCTAAATCGCTATAGAAACTCTCACTGTTTTCATAGGTATCTTCACATGCTTACCATTTACGTAAGCTATATTAGATAATAGATTGCCTTATTTGAATGAAAACCACGTTATAAAAGAGGATTAGTATTCTGGCTTTAAGTAACATATAATAGCAATAATACTGATTCTGGTATTGTTAGACTTCTATTTATGATTACCTTTAAATATACTAAATGTTTACTATGGATGATAGGATTCCTAGAAGAGAGCCTACTACTAAGGAAATTATAAACATTAAGAACATCATTTTTAATGTTCGCTTTATCCCAAACTCGGAGAGTAGAATTGCAAATGATCCTATACATGGAAAAGTAAGCGATACCACGGTTACTGCTGTTAGCATTTGAAGCGGAGATAAACTGTACCCCCCTAGTATACCGACTGCAACGTCTTTCCTTAAAACACTAATTATTAATGCAACACAAGTTTCGCTGGGAAGTTTGAATAAGCCTGACATTACTGGGCTAAGTAGTTCTGCGATCATAGTTACTATTCCTGTATAATAAATGAGATTTGCAAGGAGTACCCCTAAGAAGACAAGAGGGACACCGTTCCTTAGGAAAGACAAAATCCTTGTATAAGTCTTCCTTAACAAGTTCCTTAACTGTGGTTTTCTCCATGGAGGTATTTCCAATAGAAGAATAGTGTCCTCACCTGGTACAATCATATTTAAGATGAGTCCCGTAATCAAAATGATAGAAAGTAGGAGGAGATAAAGCACAAGAATGTATATTAAGCCGTAATCGCCAAGAACTCGCCATATCATTACTTGCTGCGCCATACATGGAATTCCTAAGACTTGTAAAAAAGATGCTATTATCCTATTCTTATCATTTCTAAGTGTACGTGTCGACAGTACTCCAACAATACTGCAACCAGTACCTGTCACCAAGGGCATTACGGCATCTCCCGACAACCCTATCCTGTATAGAGGCTTATGAAAGCTAACTGATAATCTCGGCAGGATTCCAGCATCTTCAAGCACTCCCAGAACAAAGAAGAGAACTATAAGCGCTGGAAGTATCATAAAGAATACGAAGAACACACCTGTTGTCAGTAGACCTAGTGAGCTGTAAGTACCAGGTTTCTCTCCAAT
The DNA here is from genome assembly GCA_021162905.1 of Candidatus Odinarchaeota archaeon. The sequence goes on from JAGGXT010000057.1 coordinate 5,241, forward strand.
GAGTATATAACGAACTGGTCCCTCAGGAACCAATTCTTCAATGAGATTTCTAATGAAAGGATCGTAGAAATTTTCGTAAAACATACTTGGGATTCTATGTCCTACCATATGTATCAGTCCGAGTGTTGCCCATGTCACAGCTAGTGTGAGTGCAGCCATAACAATTATTCCAAAGACCGATTTCACCGAGATATAATCAATCCTAGATAACCTGATGCATTCTGCATTCTCTGTGTTAACAGATTTCTCATAAACATCATCTGCCTTTTTTACCCGCTCTAAGATAAACTGTCTACCGTAATTAGGTATTTCTGCTCTCAGATGTTCAGGTATGAGACTGAGTAAATCTTTGAATTCTTCATCTCCTAGAATTACCTGCGTTGCTATAAATCTACTGAAGCGCTTAAGTTTGTGAGGAAGCTTCTCCCTAAGTGCTTCTTCAACAAGCTTCAGATATTTTTCAAGAGTTTTAGAATATCTAGGATGAGCTGGTGGCTTGCATTTATGAGACTCTATAATGCTATCCAAGAGAGCTTCTATGCCTACCCTCTTTACAGCCACACACATAATAACCGGGATACCGAGAAGGCTCTCTAGTTCTTCCTTTGAAACATTAATTTTTAAAGCTTCAGCTCTATCAATCTGATTCACTACAAGTATTAATGGGATCCCTATTTCTAAGAGTTCAAGCGTCAAGTAAAGGTGACGTTTTATACTGACAGCGTCAATAACGTGAACTATTACATCAGGCATCTCTTCGAGAATGACTCTTCGGGTTACTTCTTCGGCCTGTGTTGAAGGTGTCATAGAGTAAGTGCCGGGCGTATCCACTATTTCGATAGTGAACCCCTTCCACTTTATGCTTCCTCTATAGACCTCAACGGTCGTACCTGGATAGTTAGATACTATGGCGTTCAGTCCAGTTAGATCATTGAATATCACAGACTTACCTACATTAGGATGGCCAACTAACGCCACTTTAATCCTCATATCGGTCACTTACCATAATCTTTGACGCTATTTGTCGATCAAGCACAAGTACCGAATTATTAACCTCAATAACCATAATACTGCAATTTACATGGACTTTCACTGTCCTTCCTGGTGCAAGACCAAGTGAAGCAAGACGTCTAAGCTCCTCTATTCCTCCTTTCACTTGAGTTATCACCCCACAGCTCCTTATATCAGTTAAAGGTCGGGAACTCATACTGATCACCAATATTAGACTAACTTAACTTTAGGTTTCGTGATACAGTTTACACCCTTCTCATCTTCAATGATCTAAGCGGTACTATTAGGGGTAATGACATAATCCACAAAGGAATAACAGCCCTGAAATCATCAATCCAAGTCCAATCTGCGAAATCCTCATTGAGTAGCACATATCGTTCAGTCCAGTTTGCAACAAGTATCAAAAACTGTAATATCCCTAAGACTGATGCAACAAACAAACCAACAAGTACATAGGAATATCCCTTTACATCATTCCTCCAGAGATTAATAAAGCCCGCTGCAAATATAAGAGATGTGACAATTAGTGTAAAGCCTGCAAAAGCGTCACTGTATATTGTTACTGGCGACAAATATGTTACATCAAATCCAAGCCAGAAAGTTATCTCTAAGCTTCCAAAGAAAAAGTATAATATACTGAGTATTAGGGAAAAGATGGCCACAGCTTTATTTCTTTTTTCTGGTACATTAACCATTTTAAACACCTCAAGCAAGACCTATTAGATGGCCTATTAAAATAATAAATCCCGCAACTAGATATGCCAATATTAACTCATAAGCTATTGCAAAAAGTGTCCATTTCCAAGATCCAGTTTCTTGTTTTATGATTCCCACTGTTGCAATACATGGGACATATATTAATACAAATGCCATTAACGCATATGCTGAGAGAGGAGTTAAGGCATTCGAAATAGGGCCATATAAAGTTTCTTCACCTGTTCCATAAAGTATTGCCAACGAGCCAATTACAATCTCCTTTGCAATAAACCCGAAAAACAATGCAACAGCAATTCGCCAATCCCAACCGAAAGGTGCAAATATAGGTTCTAACAATCTACCAAATTGGCCTACAAGCGATTCCTCTATAGGAGCACCATATGGTATATTCGATAATGCCCAGATAGCTACCAACCCTGCTATTATGATCGTACCTGCCTTTTTAATAAACATAGATCCTCTTTCCCATGTATGTACGACTATACTTCTTAATGTAGGTACCATATAAGGTGGCATTTCCATTACGAAATAAGATGGTTTGCCTGGAAATAATGTTTTTCTTAATATTAACGCTATTAGTACCGCCAGCACAATACCAAGAAGATACATTGAAAATATCACATTACCAGCATATGCTGAGAAGAAAATTCCCGCAAAGAGTACATAAACTGGTAGACGAGCACTGCACGACATTAATGGGTTCACCAAAATAGTAATCAGCCTATCATTTTCATTGTCAATAGTCCTCGTTGACATTATCGCTGGGACATTGCATCCAAAACCCAACAATAATGGTATAAAGGATTTACCATGAAGCCCTAATTTATACATTATCTTATCCATATTAAATGCAGCCCTTGCCAGATATCCACTATCCTCTAGTATAGACAATGCTAGAAACATGAAGAATATATTTGGTGCGAACACAAAAACGAATCCAAGACCTCCTATTATCCCTTCGCCTATCAAAGAACCTAACCACGTAGGTTTAATATTCGTTGATGCAATCTCTGCCAAACTAGAAAATATCATATCAAATAAGTCTGATATTGGTGCTGCAACAGTAAATGTGAACTGAAATACAGCCCACATAAGTGTTAAGAAGATCGGAATGCCCAGGTATTTATGGGTGAATACCTCATCTAGCATGCTAGTCAATGTTAGTTCTTCTACTTGCACTTTTGTTACTACTTGGGACACGATTTGACTGATTATTCTGTATCTTTCGTCAGCGAAGGCTACTATTAGATCGTCATATTTTTTCTCCAGCTCTGATTTTATTTTCTCAACCTCAGAAAATATAGCATTATAATTGGAAATGCTTTTAACTATTAATTTCTTAACTTCATCGTCATCTTCAAGAAGCTTGATTGCTAACCAACGAAGGTTATATTTTGATAATTCTTTGTATTGCTCTAAAACATGTCTAACCCTTTCAATGCCTTCCTCAAGATCCTTACTATACTTAAATATCTTTTTATACGTCAAGGATTTCTTTTTAGTTTCAACTATCTTTTGGCAAAGTTCATTCATTCCAATTCTTTTAGGTGCCACTGACGGGACTATTGGAACTCCTATTAATTTCTCCAATTTCTTAGTATCAATTTTAAATCCCTTCTCTTCAGCAAGGTCCATCATGTTAAGGAGTACTATCACATTTGCTCCAAGCTCAAGAAGTTGAAGTGTTAAGTATAGGTTCCTCTCAAGGTTTGAAGCATCCACAATATCGACAACAATATCCGGAGCTTCTTCAACTATATAGTTGCGTGCTATTATCTCATCAATGCTGTTCGCTGTTAAGCTATATATTCCAGGTAAATCTACAACTTCAATTTTCGCATCCTCAAATGTGCACAGACCCTCTTTCTTCTCTACAGTAACCCCAGGCCAGTTCCCAACATGCTGTCTTGCACCAGTTAGATTGTTAAAGACCACACTCTTCCCAACATTTGGGTTTCCAGCAAGCGCTACCTTAACTTTTAAGGGGGAAACCGTTCTTAACATCATCCTATCACCCTTACAAGAATCTTATTTGCAATCCCGTGACCAATAAAAATTCTAAAACCTTTAATATCAAGCATTATTGGTCCAGGAAAGTGATTACGTATAACCTTAATAATTGCGCCAGGAATCAACCCTAGGGCAGTAACTTTATGCATAAAACCCCTCCCCACATTTGGAGAGTATGCTACAACCTCAACTAATGCACCTTCTGGGACTAACGCTAATGGCATTTGTACTGTGCTATGCATCCTTCACTCATCCTCTAGTTCAACTATAACATTTTCTGCTTCTATTCTTCGGAGAGATAGTTGATAGCCTTTAACCTCAAAATCTATAGGATCTTTTAAAGGGGCAGTTCTTACTACTTTAATTTTGGTTCTAGATGTAATACCCATATCTAAGAGTTTTCGCTTGAGGCTTACATCACCTTGGATTTTCACAACTTTTCCTGTTTCACCTACCTTTAGCTCGCTAAGTTTTTTCAACATTATTCTTTCACCGATCCGTACAATTTTGTGATATTGCACAAAATTAGGTTTTCCTAATTATTTATTTAGGGTTACCTAATAAAAAATGATAGAAGAATTTAATAAAGTTTTCTGTTAGATCATAGTTAGCCCATCTTAGTATATAAAGTATATAAATTTTATAAAGTTTATAGATATTTTAGTTAGCAATAACCACCACAAAAGGTGCTTGCAGAATCATAAGCATTAGAATAACATTTAGAGAAATTTAAATGTTAAAAACTATTAGATTTGTACAGCTTGCGGTGGTTATGATGCGAAACCACTTTAAGATACTTCCTATTGAAGAGGCAGACCAAGAGAAATTTTTGACTTTCTGAATAAGGATCCAATTTTGCATATTTTCACGATCTATAATCTGAAGTTTATACGAGACAGAACTGAAGTTTGAATAGCCTTTAAGGATGAAAATATCATGGTTATATTTTTGATTTTGACAGAAGGATAGTTCACACACATGGAAGTGTAGAAAGTACGGCCGAGCTCTTAAAATGTATTGATTTCGATGAGGTGTTGTTTGTTATAGAGCCTGACCATTTAGCAGTCGTTAAAGAAGTTTTCGAACCTATTGAGCCTATGGATGTTGCAAGTCATGGAAAAATAACCATATTTTTCGTCATGAAAGTGAATTCTAAAACCTTTAACCCATAATCAAGCACCGTGTTAAAAAGCTGGGGTTTGAAGATTTAGATGATGTCCTTAAACAATTTGGAGAAGAGAGGTCAAAAGCGATTAAAAAGGCAATTCGCAGAGGCATAGTATATGGTGCTTATTATGAAAAAGAGTTATTAGCGTCTCTTGCAACATCCACCGAAATTTTAGATAGCGTAGCCCTTATCAGGGAGTATATACACATCCCTCCTTTAGAAATAGAGGGCTTGCAACATCTGTATGCTCAGCTATATCAAAAGAGCTATTGAGCCTTGGTAAGGAGGTAATACTTTGGGTTGCAAAGGATAATCTGCCAGCAATAAGAGTGTACGAAAAAATAGGTTTTAAGAAAACGAAATACATCTTATTGGGTTTTAAAGCGAGAAGGAGAAGGAAATAAACCTAATATTAAAAATACTAATGAATGACCTATTCGGAAATCTGTGCTTTCTCTTTTCATTATTTGTCTTCAAGAAAATAATAACCCATAAACCTTAATTTTGCACTAATTAGAAA
>JAGGXT010000034.1 GCA_021162905.1 Candidatus Odinarchaeota archaeon
AATTATTACAGATGAAATCTTTAATGAAATTAAGAACTCAATTCAAAAAGAAATTTTAGAGGTTGCAATTCTCTCAAAGAAGCTATTAATAAAAAGTCCAACTAAAAAAAGTCTCATAACAATAGAGAACGTCGCTAAGAGATTAGGAGAACATGAGCGATTATCTAATGCTGATAAAAGTTTATTAGCATTGGCCTTGGATGAAAGGAAAAAATATGGCGATGAATGTAAAGTTAAAGTTTATACTAATGATTTCTCTATGATGAATATTCTCAAAAAACTTAAAATACCCTTTGAGCCCATTGGGCAGAGAAAAATAAAGAAAATATTACAATGGAAAAAGTTTTGTCCTTCTTGTAAAAAACTTTACTCTTCCAGTTATACAGAAGAAGTATGTCCAGTTTGCGGTACAAAATTAAAAAAAATAAGTGTTTAAATTTTCCTGAGTTTGGCAATAAAAAATCCCGGTGTATCATTGATGTGAGGTTCAAATCTCATAAATGCATTATTGTCGATCAAGCTCTTTGAACCAATAAAGAATTTCTTATCGATTTTTATAGGTTCTAGGTTAAGATTTTCCATAGCCCATTGAACTACATTTTCATTCTCCTCCTTAGTTATCGTACAGGTGCTATACACTAAAATACCCCCCTTCTTTAATAACTTATATGCTGCTTTTAATATCATCTTTTGATATTGAGAATATCCATCTAACTGTCTTGTCTTCCTAAAATCAAATAATTTTGGCCTTAATCCTAAATTAGAACATGGTGGGTCTACAAGAACTTTATCGGCAAAACCATAGTTTACTTTATATTGGTAATCTAATATATTTGCAGCAATGATTCTAATATTTTTTAATCCCAATCTTCTCTTATGAAAAGATAGCTCTTTTAACCTATTTTTCGACCTGTCAATTGCTATTACTAACCCTTTATTCTCCATTAGCTCCGCAATAGCAGTGGTTTTTCCACCTGGTGCCGCACATACATCCACTATGATATCATTTGGTTTGGGATCCAAGATGTAACTAACTAAAATGGCTGGCAAACTTTGTGGAAAGTAAAGCCCCTTATAGTATTCCTCGAGATCTCTAAGGTTTGGTGTTCTGTATATTGATTGGGTAACCTCTACCGCTATGCCCCTTCTTATCGAAAAAATCTCTTTATGATTCATTTTTGCTATACCTGAACCAACAAGATTTTCAGCCCTATCAAAAATGGATACATTATCTCCTCTATTAATAGGATCACATTTAATAACTCCTGGAGCATATAGATTACTTCCCAAAAAAACCGATTCTGCAGCTATCTTATCAGCGATTATTTTCTTTCTATGTTCAAGTATCTCGAATGGTCCTTTAACTTCAAAATAGATAACATCTTCTAATTTTTCATACACCTTAAAATTAGTTAATGTTTTTTCTTCTAATCTACTAATAAGTTCATTTATATCCTTCACTTTAAGTTTGTTAATTCTCAAGAAATATCTACTAGGTGGCCTTTTTAAAGCCTCTATCACTTCAATTGCTTTTTTTTGATATGTATTATAAATTTTAGCTATGACATCAATACTAAATTTACTTTTACTCGCTATACTCTCCAAATCAGTTTCTAGCATATGTCCAACCGCTCTATTTTTATATCCGATTTTACTATTCATGTTCAAAAAAGTTTTGCTATAGATAGCGACAACAAAAAGTTTATTACATATATAGGTGATTCCTATGTCTCAAAAGAGACTTTTTGGTACATCTGGCTTGCGTGGAATTGTAGGTATTAGCTTATTTCCAGAAATGTTTTTAAAAATGGGTTTAGCATATGCGAATTTTTTAAAAAATAGCGGGCAGATCATTATTGGCTCGGATGTGAGGGCTTCTTCACCTGCATTTAAATATGCTTTCATCTCAGGTTTATTAAGTGGTGGAATTGACGTTATCGATGTTGGTATCGCGCCCACGCCTGCAGTTTTACATGTATTGAAGGATACTGGTGCCGATGGAGCTGCTGTGATAACGGGAAGTCATGCGCCACCAGATATAAATGGACTTCTCATCTTTTTAGAAGATACTTCTGAAATTTATGGTGAATACGAAAAAGAGCTCGAAAAGATATATCATTTAGATTCAAATAAGTTATATCCAAAGATAAATCAGCCCGGATTTCTTGAAGAGGAGGATTTCTTTGATATATACTTGGATGCTATACAGAATAGTGTAAATGTTAAAAAAATAGCAGGATATGAAGTTGTAATTGATCCAGGAAATGGTGCTATGTCAAAAGTGATGGGCGATATTTTAGAACTCTTAGATGTGAAAGTTATTAGAATTAATGATAATCCAAATGGAACTTTTCCCAATAGGGATCCATACCCTAGAAAAGAAAATTTAATTCAATTATCTCGGTTATCGGGGAAGCTTAGCATATTAGGAGCTGCTACGGATGGTGATGGTGATAGAGTTATTTTTACTGATGAATCAGGACAAGTAGTAGAGGGAGACATAATTGGAACAATTTTTTCTATTGAAGAAATTAAAAAATCGAGATGTAAAGTTATAGTAACTCCAATAAATGCCTCAATGGTATTAGAAGAGGCAATTTCTAATTATGGTGGTAAAGTGATATATACCAAAGTAGGGCCTCCCGCCATAATTCAAGGTCTTAAGGAAAACAATGGTGTTTTTGGATTCGAAGAAACAGGGAAATATATATGGCCAAAGAATCTTTTTTATGGAGATGCTCTTCTTTCAACAGTAAAATTACTAGAACTTATAAGTAGAAAGAATGAATCTTTGAGCTCCATGATAAACTCTTTGCCTGTTTATTTTTCGTTTAAAAAAGCTATAAAATGTCCAGATGAGCTCAAACAGAAAGTTCTTGTTGAGATATTAAATCATTGGAGTAAAAAAATAGAAAATAAGCAATTAAAGGATGTTAATATCATTCAAATTGATGGATTAAAAATACTATTTGAAAAAGAAAATATGTGGGTCCTATTTAGACCGTCAGGAACAGAGCCTGTATTCAGAGTTTACGTCAATGGAAAAATAAAAGAAAAATCTAAATCCTTATTTGATAAAAGCGTTCAACTTGTTAAGAATGTAATTTATAATCTAAAGAATAATGAAAATAAAAACAAAAATAAATCTTTATCATCCCCGTAAAATTAAAAAATAATATGGTGAAGATAAATTCGTAGTAATTTAAAGTAATAATATATTACTTTATAC
>JAGGXT010000081.1 GCA_021162905.1 Candidatus Odinarchaeota archaeon
AGGTAGATATTTTTCTTTCTAGCAAATATAATTTATTGCTATAAATAAAACTTTTCTTAATAAAAAATAGAAAGAATTATATCTAACTAAATCACCTCTTGGAGCAATTCCAAACCCTTTTATACTTAAATTTCATTATATTTCAATGGTGGAAATAATGGAATTCTTCGACTGGGATAAGGTAGTTCTGGAAATAAAGAGAGCTATTTTTAACTTGGAAAAAGCTTCAAAAAGTATGAAAAGAGCTACCCCATATCCATACACTGATAAAAAAGTAGGTGATAAATTAAATACCGCATATAGGTCCTTACATGAGGCGGTGAGTAAAATACAGACCTTGGTTCAGATATCACCCACTCCAATTGCAAACTCCATTTTACAAAGATTGTTAGCTGATTTCAATATAATGGATGTTAAAAAATACACTGGAATTACCCGAGAAGAGATTGTTCAAATTATAAGAAATCTTGAGGGTCTATTAAAAGAGATCCCTAAAGGAAAAGTCCCTATTACACCAGCTCCTAGTCCACAAGCTCCAACTGGACCTACGTCAGCTTTACCACCAACACCACCTCAGCCATCAATACCAGCTAGGCCAACACCTCAAATAACAACCCCAGCACCAATGCGTAGAGCCCCTCCTGGAAAAAAGTACTGTATAAAATGTGGAGCTCCTATCCCAGAAACAGCAAGATTCTGTCCCTACTGTGGCGCTCCTCAGCCAGTTAGGCTTGGATGATCCAAAATTCGCTAATTATTTATTTTTATATTTTCTTAGGAAGAAAAAAAAGAAAAAATGAATTACCATTTAGGTTCTAAAACTACCTTAGCAGCTTTTTTCTCAATTATAACTTGCATACCCTTATCAAATTCTTTCATTGGGAATTTATGAGTTATAATGTGTTTCAGTTTTTCTCGAAACTCTTTTATTTTAAGTAAACCTTTAACTTGATACCATGTTTCATACATTCTTCTTCCTACGATGCCATAAATTTTTATTCCTTTGAACACTATCCAATTATTTATATCAATTTCAACATTATGAGACTGCAGTCCAAGTATAGACAGTCTTCCTCCAGGAGTCAATACTTGGAACGCTTCTTTTAAAGCTGATGCAGCTCCAGACATTTCAAATGCAATATCAACTCCTTGACCATTAGTAATATCTAAAATTTCTTTTACCACATTTGGAGTTTCGTCCACATCGAAGACGTAATCAGCGCCCATTTTCTTTGCAAGTTCTATTCTAGTCTTATTACCTTTTTCCGTAGCTATTACCATAGCAGCTCCCAATGTCTTAACAACAGCAATAGACATTAGACCTATTGGACCGCAACCAAATACCCCAACAGTCTTTCCAGCAATATCTTCGATATTATCTGCCGGAAGAACCGTATGCACTGCGTTCCCGAGTGGTTCTTGAATTGATGCTAGTTCTGGTTCTAAATCTTTATCATTTATCCATGCATTTTCTGCTGGTATTGCAACATACTCCGCAAAAGCACCATGAATATCGACTCCTATAATTTTTGTATTAAGACAAACATGCTTTCTGCCAGTTCTACACTGATAACAGACATTATCAACTATATGTGTCTCAGCTGAAATAAAATCACCTTCTACAACATTAGTTACATTTTTGCCAACCTCTACAACCTCTCCTGCAAATTCATGTCCAAAGATCAGAGGTATTTTCTTAATTCTGGATGCTGCCCATTCGTTCCATTCATATATGTGAACATCACTACCACATATAGACGCCACCTTAACTTTAACAAGAATTTCATTATCCTTAATTTTTGGAATGTCCGTCTCTATTATCTCTGCTCCAGGACCTCTTTTTGTTTTTGCAATCGCATACATAAAAGTCACCTTCGGATATCTATCTAAGAAAAATGAATTAAAACAAGCTTAAATACTTGTGTAAAAATCTAATAATAAAAAATTAGAGAACCCTTAAAAAATTGTATTTTATAGCGATTTTCAGTGATATGTAAATTATTTTGTGAAGGTAACTTGTTTTTCTATTTTGTCAAGAAGATAAATTACGTAATTCTCAAAGTCTTTAAGTAATTTATCAACAACTAAATTTTCTGGTGGGTCCTTCTTGATCAACATATATATTCTTCTAAGGAATTTTATGTTTTCAAATACTCTTTTCTTATCTTCAGGTATATTACTTTCGTCAACGCTTATTCTTAATTCCTCTGGGTACTTTATAGCAAAATATTCCGACTTAATCTCTTGTCCTCCGAAACTAAATTCAATACCATAAATACTTACTTCTTCAAACTGATGGATAAACGGTAATATCCTAGCGATTGTCATGACAGAAGGAGCTTGACAACCAGCAATCACTTTGTTATCTTCAACATTTATAACTAAGTATAAATCAAATGTTTGCTCAGACTCGTACTCATTATAAAAGATCTGAAGAGATTGCCTACCCTCTAAGGTCAGCTCAATGCGACCTTTTACTTTCTTCTTTACCATCTTAACTAAATCAACATACCATCTTTGAATTTTATCCCCTGGGACTTGTTCTAAAGTATAATCACCAAGTATTAAGTCAAGCACATCTTGTACCTTAAGCTTTGAATATTTATCTTCTTTTTTCTCTTCCTTTTTTCTTCTGAAGAAGGGCAAGATAATCCCCCTTAATACATTTACCAATTTATATCTTGTTAAAGTAACAACAACTATATAAAACTACATCCTAAGAATACTAATTTATTCGTATAGATAGAAAAGTGCATTATTAGCTTGAAAAATATCTTATATAACTAATAAAATAAGTAATACTACTTCTTTTAAGATTCTTTATTGAAGAAATAAACTCACTCAAGTGCGGAAATTCTTTGAAGAAGCATTCCCTCGATAGTGATAGGTTTTAACTGCATAGCCAATGTATGAGCATATGATAGCTTTGTTTCACTTTCCGCGTATATGGTCATTATTGGATCACCTTTCTTAACTTTATATCCTACTTTTCCATGAAGCTTTACTCCGGCCCCTTTATCAATTGGTGCGCCAGCAACACGAGCAATTTTCTTTATAGCTGTGTTATCAACACGGGCCACATATCCGTCTGCGGGACTATATAATGTAACCGATTTATCCCCAATAGGTATATCTTCTGGCTTAATATTTGGGTCTCCACCTTGAGCTTCAATAATCTCTCTCATCTTCTTCAGTGCTTTTCCACTAAAAAGAATCTCTTTAGCTATTTCTTCTCCACGCCCTCTATGGGCCAAACCACCCATTTCTAAGAGGATCCCTGATAAAGATGTTGCTTTTTCAATTAATGATGTCGGGCCATTTCCCATTAGAGCTTCTAAAGCTTCTTTTGCTTCTAAAGCAGGACCCACTGTGTGACCCACTGGTTGACCTCCATAGGTTATTCCACATTCTACTGTAATACCTAATCGTTCTCCTAAGGCTACAAAATCTCTTGCAAATAGTCTTGCCTCTTCCATCGTCTTAACCTTAGCACCTGCGCCTACAGGAATGTCTAAAACAAGAAAATTCACACCAACGGCTAGTTTTTTAGACATTATTGATGCCATAACCTGACTTCTTGGATCTAATGAAAGAGGATACTCTACCCTTATGATCATATCATCAGCAGGAGCTATATTTAAAGCTCCACCCCATACTATTGCACCCCGTACCTTTTTTGCTATTTTTTTAAGTTCGGCTGCTTCAAATTCAACTGGAGCTAAGACCTCCATTGTATCTGCAGTGCCCGAGGGGCTTGTAATAGCTCTGCTACTAGTTTTAGGAATTAACAAACCAGCTGCTGCAACTATTGGAACTATAAGGAGAGATACTTTATTCCCAGGAACTCCACCAATACTATGCTTATCAAAAACCATTTCATCGAATTCTATCTTCTCGCCAGTATCAGCCATAGCACGAGATAAATATTCAATCTCATCTAAGCTCATACCTAAATATTTTTGAGCAATAGCAAAAGCAGCTATTTCCAATTGACTGAGATTACCCTCTACAATATCTTTTATTATTGCATAGATCTCCTCTTTTGTTAGTGCTTTACCCTCCATTTTCTTCTTAATATAATCTGCTGAAATTGGAGGGGATGCTATATCAACAAGAACCACATCATCATCTTTTAAATCTAAGTCCTCTGCAACATTTTTAAATACACCGATTTTACCTGGAGGGATAAAAGTCTCAGTTATTTCAACTAAACATGTTGCACCTTCTTCTCCCTTAATGATCTTAATACGATCATGCAGATGAACCCCTAATGATTGGGAGTCCTTTTTGTTCAATACTGCAACTCTGTTATTGCTACTGATATCAAGAACCTTAACTTGCATTTTCTTAGACGTGACATTCACCCCGATCTAATTTATTACAAAAACTTATATGTAAAGGTAATATTTACAGATAACAACTGATGTAATAAAATTTACGCTTATATTGTCATATATCATCTAATTATCGAGTCAGAAATGGTGATAATAGTGATAAAAAATGACAACAATACGAGAATTATCGAATTGAAAGACATTGTTTTAAAATTTATTAAAGAAAGGAACTGGGAGAGATATCATAGGCCGAAGGATATTGCAGTATCAATTGCTATTGAAGTAGGCGAGTTGCTTGAACTTTTTCAGTGGAAGACCAATGATGAAATAGACGAGCTTTTGAAGGATCAGAAGTTTAAAGATAGTCTGAAAGATGAAATGGCAGATATAATGATATATTTACTTAGCCTCGCAATAAACACAAATGTAGACATCGCCGAGGCTGTTTTTGATAAGATGAAAAGGAATGAAGAAAGATTTCCAATTGAGCAATTTAAGGAATAATAAGTATAATATTAATGGTGAGAACATCGTGGAGTGGACATCAATAGTACTTGAGCGAGGGAAATGTGCGTGGGGAAGATGTTATTTTTGTGGTTGGGGTAAAAAAGTAGTAGAAAAAAGTATTGAGGATGTTAAAAAGGATTTTGATACACAAATCTCCAAAAAGAAAGGATACAGCAAATTAAAAATTTTCAGTTCAGGAAGTTTCCTTGATGATAATCAATTTCCTAAGGAATTAAGGGAATATATTTTTTGCAGACTAAAAGAGTTAGGATTTAAAGAAGTTATTATTGAGAGCCGGGTTGAGTTTATTACAAAAGATAAGATATTAGAGCTTAAGAAATTTGCTGATATCAAATTTACAATAGCTATAGGCTTGGAAGTTGCTGATAACGATGCTCTAAAGATTCTAAATAAAGGATTGACTTTGAAGGTACTTGAAGAGAAAATCCAACTTCTAAAAGAAAATAATATTGGGGTAAGATTATATGTCTTAGCAAATCCACACCCTAAATTAAGAGATATCGAACTTGTAAACAAGACCGTTGAGTATGCATTAAGATTTGCAGATTCGGTGGTTGTGATTAACACATATCCTCATGTAAATTCTCAACTATGGGAGGACTGGATAAAAGGGAGATGGAGACCTCTATCAAAAGAAGAATTCAATAAAATTGTGGAGAGATGGAAAGATTTTCCAAATGTAGAGTTTGACTTCAATAATTTTGCATTTATACCAAAGTTTCCTAAAGAGAAAAGAGTAAAACTTAAAGGAGTAGGGCATGAGTTTCTTGTCCATCCGTATTATGAAGTATGGCAAGATTTTCTTCAAAGAATCTATGAACCTCCTAAAGGAAAAGAGTATGTACTATTTTTGCCATGTGCATATGTTAAACCATATACAAAATCTAAAACTTGGAGGGCTATTTTGAGGGGGATATCAGGATATCCCTTTTTCAAGAAACTTCATATTATAGCTATTAGCTCCCCAGGCGTTATTCCATACGAGTTCATAAATTACTACCCGTTTAACAATTACGATTGGCCCGAGTGGCTTGAGACTAAAGAAATAAAGAGAGAATACATAGACGTTACCAAAAAGAGAATAAAGAAATATATAGGTGCCCATTATAACCATTACAAGAATATATATTTCGCTTACTTTAAATTAGATGCCGAAAGCCTAATAGCATTGAGGAAAGCTTTTGAAGAACTAAGAAATGAAGGTTTTAATATTCAGCTGATTGAGTGTTTATCCGAAGATACTTATAAAAAGATAAGAGAAATAGATTATAAACCATTATTAGCGCATCCTGAAGCAGTTAATGATCTGAAAAAATGTCTAAAGGATTTCTTTATGAGAAAAAATACTAATAGATAAGTGGAAGCTCAATAGGCTTTTCGTCAGTTGAAATGGGAGCATCTGATTTTTCAATAGCTTCAAGGACATCCTTTGGTAATATGAATAGTGATTTATGAAGCTCTGGATAATAGAATTTTGTTGTAACGCCTCGTTCATGCATTCTTTTCTCTATTTCTTTCTCACTTATTATTAAGGGATCAACAATTTCGGATGCAGTAACATAACCCCAAAGAAATCCAAATGAGGGAACATACGCTTTATATGGGCGAGTTACTTTGAAGACGGCAGATAACGTTCTAAGTATGCTTATAAAAAAGTATTGATACACATAGAGACTTTCAGCGTGGGTTACTATGGCACCGTCATCTGCAAGCTTACTTTTCACTAATTGATAAAATTCTTTTGTATAAAGATATCTCGATGGACCAGATGGATCAGTGAGGTCTATTATAATGAAATCAAAAATTTCAGTAGTCTCTTTAATAAATTTTCGTCCGTCATCAATTATTACTTTAACTCTAGGATCGTCAAAGGATTTGCCCAACGTGGGGAAATATTTTTTAGAAAATTCTATGACCTCACGATCTATGTCAACAAGGATTACTTTTTCTACTATAGAATGTTTTAAAACTTGCCTGAGTGCGCCGCCATCTCCACCGCCAATTATTAGAACTTTTCTTGGATTCTCGATAGACAACATAGTAGGATGTACCAGTGCTTCGTGATAAATATATTCGTCGTAGGAAGAAAATTGGACTAGACCATCTAAGACTAGAACCTTGCCAAATAGAAGACTTTCAAACAGGTCAATACGCTGATATTTTGTTTCACCCGAATAAAGTATCTTGCTTACGTTGATAAGTCGACTGATACCATACATTGATTTTTCAATGAACTGAAATCGTCCAACTTCGGCTTCAAATGCCCATTTACTCTTTTTTGTTGTCATGTCATCACCTCAAAAAGCAATTAGAAAACTTGACTGGCATAATTTGTATATTGAGGCTTGCTCTCGCTGCTTATCACTGGAGGAATTAACCCTCGTTTTAGCATCATAACTTGAACTTGCGCTGGCTTAAGCTCATTTACAATATAGTGATAAGCGTTCCAAGTGCTTTTTTCATCTTTGCAGGTAAAAATATCAATAGCTGCATATCCATATTCAGGCCAAGTATGTATCATTAAATGTGACTCGGCAATTATAGCCAGCACTGTAACACCTTGTGGCTCATATTTATGGGTATGAACACTTAGCAGAGTCAGTCCCGCATATTCAATAGCTCGCTTAAGCAAATCTGCTAGATATCCTGCATCATTTAAAATCTCAAAGCTTAAGCCATTTAACTCCGCTACTACATGCCAACCTAATCCTTCCACATCTACCACCTCGCATTAAGTTTTTGCTACAAGACAACATAACTAACCACCTCACAAACAATATAAAGGATTCAAAAAATCTTTGAGAGAAAAAGATTGTAAAAAACTTATTTTTCATGGAAGAAGACAAAAAGTTATTTATAATAAGGTCTAAGGATTTAAAAACGTCATTGCGGGGTAT
>JAGGXT010000172.1 GCA_021162905.1 Candidatus Odinarchaeota archaeon
ATGGTAATACTAAATAATTACTTATGATTTATGCTTATTAGAGTATCTCTTCAATACATGGTGGTGAAGGTGAATTTACAACATCTAAAGATGCAATATAGCGAAGTAATCAAGGAAATACTAATGAATGTTGATATCTTAGATGGGATAGTTGTTGGGTTTAACGTTAATATTGATGCTATTAAGAGAGTGGATTGCAATTTTTTAGAGAGCCTACCAAAACCTAAAAAGATAAGGCATATCACGAGAAGAACGATTAAAAATATCGACGACTTAGTTTCAGGTCTCTATTACTGTATGATGCATGGCATTGGTGATGAATGGATTATAAAAGAAAAGAAACTCTTCGATTGGATCAATAAGAATATTAGCAAAGATTCTCAACAAATTGGTGGACAAGGGGGAAACATGGCAAATGTTGCAGCAGCTCTTGGTGTTAAAAAAGTTATTGTGAATCTACCAATTCGTAATAAAGAGATAGCAGCTTTTTTTATAAATGATAATGTGAAAATCCCATATAGAATTAATAATAAAATAGAATTAATTAGCGCAAGAAAAATCACAAACAGCGATGTACCACCAATCCATTGGATTTTTGAATTTCATAGCGGATTAAAAATAAAAATCGATAAATTAAGTTTTACAGTTCCCAAGTCAAACCGTTTCATCGCCACTTATGATCCCTATATCGCTACATGTCAACTTCTATATGAGTACAAAAAGCTACCAAGAAATATAATTAGCCAGATAGATAGCTTTATAGTAGGTGGTCTCCATTTAATTAGAACTGATTTTTTAAAGAATCCAAAAAGAAAATTTGTAGAAATCAAGACGCTTTTTCAACGCTGGCGAAAATATAACAATAATGCTCTAATATACTTAGAATTTGGCCCATCTTCAAATACAGAAATCTTTAGAATGATAAATGATTTTCTATCTAAAGAAATAGATATTTTAGGCATTGGTGATGATGATTTAGCAGAAATTTTGATCGCTCTAGGTAAAGAGAAAATGGCTCAAATGATAAAAAAGGATAAATCTCCTATTATTATCTTTGATAGCGTATTTGAGATACTTAAAAAATCTCAATTTAATGAGATTTTATTGCATTGCGATGATTTCGCTATAAATATAATGAGAAAAGATACTGAGAGTAAAAATAACTTCGTAGAAATATTAGAGAGGAGAAAAAAATCGATTATGCTCGGACATCTTATTTGCGCTACACGTGCCTTAATAGGGAAATTTCCAACAATTGATGATATAAAGTACTCTTTTCTGCATGAGAAAATATTTTTAGACAAGACGAAAGTTGATAGATGCAAAGAATTATGCAAAATTATCACTAAGAATTATAATTTTAGTGTTGATGACTTTATGTTTTTTGGATTTGATAACGAAACAGATAAAAAAATAATAGGCGTGTGTGTACCGGCGCTGACATTAAAAGATATAAAACTAACAGTGGGCTTAGGTGATTCCTTTGCTGTATCCTTTGGAATCGCAGAAGGAGTACAAAAAAAATTAACAAAGGGAATTACTTACAGAAACGTGGATTATCAATAACGGCAGGCTTACCATTTTTCTCAATAATTATTTTTCGGAATCCCTTTTCTTCTATTGTTCCATAGTCATGTCCTGCATCTGATGGATATATAGCAAGAAAGATAAGTGGTTTATTACCGACGTTCACTGTTCTATGAGCATAGTACGGTGGCACATATACTATATCATCCGGATCGAACTTAGTGACTATTACATTTCCATTTTCATCTTGAAGTACCATTCGTCCATTTCCAGAAATACAAAGATATACCTCTGCTCGATTTCTCTTTGAGTGGTAATGTCCCTTTGTCATATAATATTCATCACCAACTTTTCCTGGATATAAAACAGTTGTAGCGAAGGACAAGTTTCCTTCTTCAGTAGATACCTCAACGGCATATACCTCATATATGATTGGATCTTCTTTTGCCAAAATTTCCTCAACAGCGTTTCTATTATAATAAAAATTTTTCATATCACTCAACTTACGAACAGTTTTATTTGTATAGGGCTCAAGTTGTCCATTCTGCTTATTGAGATGGGTTATGAGATTTAATAAATTCATTGCGTTTCCCTCCTTTCAATTACAAAAATAATAAGCGAAATAAATAAGATTGATTAACATATAAAAACATTTAACATTTTTTGATGCCTAAAATAAAGGAATTTATTTAAAATATCCTTTTCTTAAGTGATACCTCTCCAGTTTCTTCATCATAAGCGACTATATCAGCATTTCTCAGCTCTTGTATAGCACGCAAAATAACAGCTGGTTGGAATCCAAGTGTATTGTTTAGCTCCTGCCGTGTCATTCTTTCCCTTGTCTCATGCAGCAACCACAAAATTCTAGCATGCGGTCGACCATAAAAAACGTCCTCTAGAAGTGTAATATAGATCTTTAATAGATTACTTATATTCTTTACTTCTGTTCTCTCTTTTGATATTTCTTGGTACATCTTTGATATTCTTGAAAATTGTTCAGAAATCTCATTTAGTTCTCTCTTAAGATTCTCATTTTCCTTTATTAGAGCATCCATTTTCTCTTTATATTCTTTCTCTTTCTCACTTGCAGATTTTGTTCTTTCTTGAAATTCCTCAATTTTTTCTCGTAGTTCCTCATTTTCTTTTCTCAGATAGCTAAGTTCTTTCTCCACTCTCTCTTTCTCTTTCTCTATAGTTTTTATTTTTAATTCAAAATCAGAAATCTGTGACTTATATTGTTCTTCTTTTTCCTCCATGGCTTTTAAACTTGATAATAAATCTTCTTCACGATGCTTGTATTTCTCTAGTTCATCAAGCAATGCTTTATGTTCTTTTTCTAAACTTTCAAGTTTTTGTTCATCTTCCTCTATTTTTTCATTAAGAGATTTATTTTCCATCTCCAGCTTTTCTATTAATTGCAATAACTCCTCTTTTTTTCTCTGTAAGCTTTCAATATTAGCATTTAATTCAATATTAACTTGTTTTAACTGGGATAATTCATCATCTAATTTTTTCAATTCATCCTTAAGTAGGGCATTTTCATTTTTCAGTTTCTCTAAATCATCTTTAAGCTTGGAAGTTTCGTCAAGTAAACGATTTGCAATCTCATCATATCTACTAAATATACTTTTTAACTCACTTAAAATTGAATCCGATTTAACTGATAACCCCTTTATCTCCTCAGATGTTGCCAAAAGATTCACCCCAATACGAGGACAAACAATTTAGCTTTAAGAAAAATATAAGATATGTTGTATTTAAAGTTTATAGCAACATTAAATACGAAAAATAATAAAGTGCTTATTTCAAAAATTATGGGAAAATTTAAAATGCTCAAATATACAGTAATTCGATTTTAAATAAGCATTAGATAAATGATAGTATTCGTAATTTTTCATGGTGGTAACTATGAAATTTGTTGTTGGATCAACCAACCCAGTAAAAGTCAATGCTGTGAAATCTGCTATTAAAAAAATGCTAAAGTTTTCCAATTCCGACTTTCATGTAATTGCTGTTGGTGTAGAATCTGGGGTGCCTGATCAACCAGTTACGTTGGATGATATAATTTTAGGGGCTACTAATAGAGCTGAAAGAGCTATGCAAAAAATCCCAGAAGCCTCTCTTTCTTTTGGTATAGAGGCTGGTATTACAAAGATGCCTGGAACTATAACTGGATATATTGATTTTGCAGTTTGTGTAACTCTTGATGAAGAGGGCAGAAAAACTATTGGGTTTAGCCCTGGATTTGAATACCCTCCATTTGTGATAAAGAAGATATTTAATGAAAAGAAAGAGGTTGGACAAATTTTTGATGAACTACTTGGGGAAAAGGATGTAAAGAAAAAAATAGGTGCGATTGGCATTCTTACAGGAGGTATTATACCTCGAGAATTATTCGTAGAGCTGTCAGTCATTATGGCTCTTGTTCCGAGGATTCCAAATAATTTTCATCTTTATTTCCAAAAATAGAAATCAGTAAGTAACTTCTTCATATATATAGAATCCCCCTCTCGAGACCCTGAACCTCCTTAGATAATATAGCCCATATAGTAATCCAAAAAAGGCTCCACCAGCGTGAGCTAAGAAATTTGATTGAAAACCCATATTTATGAGCAACATTAGTATAAGAAGATATATTACAGATTTTAGCGATTGCCGTTGTCTTTTATAGAATACTGTTATAACAAAGGCATACATGGAGAATATAGCTCCTGATGCTCCACCAGAAAGTACATAAGGACCTAGCACTAAGGTAAAAATATTGCCTATAAGGCCTCCAATAAAGTAAACTATTATATAATCCTTCTTTGAAAAACTCACTTCAAATTGCCTTCCTAGAATATATAGGAAAAACATGTTCATCAGTAAATGTAGTATATCAAAGTGAACGAAAAGCGATGTAAATAGCTCATAGACTAAGCCTCTGTAGACAAACGCATTAAATTGCGCTACAAAGAGGAGTATTGGGTGTGCTGCAAGAGATAGAAAACTTCCTGTAAGAAATGCTAATATCATATATACTGTAACGTTTATTATTATTAACCACTTAGTAAGTGGATATTCTTTTTCAACAACTGGAATCATATAATCCCTTCCTTTCTATGATTTGATCCTTTCTTTTAATAAGAAAACTTTATCAGAGAAATCCAAAAATACCTTTGAATATTCTTGGAGAAGGGATGTTGCTTTTTCCTTTAACTTAGAATTTAATAATTTATTTGAAAAAATACTTAATATATTTGGATTTGGAAGTTTTTGAAGAAGTTTCCATAATTTATTTAAATTGAGTGTCAACTCACCTTTTAACTTTTTAATTATTATCGGAATAAGCTTTGCATACCTATCTTCAAAATCTGTAGCAGGATATCTTGCAAGTGCTACTGAATCTTGCTCGGTAGGAATTTTCACATCTATTTTTTCTTTAATTTTTCGTAGGGTTTCAAGTGTTATTTCATAATATTTAAGTATCGTATCTGCAAACGGCATCGCTTTTTCAATTTGGCTTTCTATAATGCTCATATCTTCAAAGTTCAAAGGAAATGGAAGCTCATCGTAGACAAGTTTACTAAGGGTATCTTGTAATCCATTGATTGCTTCTAAAATGCCACTCATCATGACCTCTCTGAAATATTTTTCATCAATAATTCTCCATGAGGTATATATGCGCATTTTTAGCTCATCAACGAATTTTTTAGTTTCATGAGTAGCTCTTCCATTAAGAGACCTATAGGTTTTAACTAAAATGACGTGAAAAACTGGGTAATTTATTCTCTTGTGATAGGAAATCTCGCCATATATCAAGCCGAAAAAATTAACTTTGCCAACAAGTGGTATATGATACTCGTGAGGAGGATACTCTATGGAAATATATTGTAGCTCTTCGTTTAGTGGTGCTAAGCCTTTATATTTCTTACTAATTTTCTCTAGAATATCTACCAAAACAAGAAGCTTTACCAATTCTACCTTAAAATCATTATCTTTAATGCCCATTTGTTCAAGAG
Source organism: Candidatus Odinarchaeota archaeon (assembly GCA_021162905.1). The sequence goes on from JAGGXT010000172.1 coordinate 5,529, forward strand.
TTACTAATTTCTGTTTTATCTCATTCTCAACGCTCAACTTAATCCCCCTCATAAATACTTATATATTTTCTAAGAAAATCTAAAGTTTCTGAAAGATACTGATTAACCACTTTTGTATCACCAATAATAGGCATGAAGTTTGTATCTCCATTCCACCTTGGAACAATGTGAACATGTATATGATCTTCGATCCCTGCTCCTGCAACTTTGCCTATATTTATTCCTATATTAAATCCATCTGGCTTTAAAGCTTTTTTCAACAGTTTTACACTTTTCTGTATGAGTATAATTATCTCATCAAGCTCTTCTTTTTTAAGTTGTTCGATGTCTCCCGTATGTGTATATGGTGCTATCATTAAATGGCCACTATTATATGGATACCTATTTAACATAACAAAGGAGTACTTTCCCCTCCAGAGAACAAGATTCTCATCATCCTTGTTCTCTTTCGCTGCCTTGCAGAATATGCATTCTTTTATTTTCTCCATAAGAATATAC
>JAGGXT010000089.1 GCA_021162905.1 Candidatus Odinarchaeota archaeon
TAAAATAATTTTTAAATAATATTTTAAATTTTAAAAATAAGCGCATGGAATAGTATTTAAAGTTGAAAAAAATAAAAAGTAAATCAATAGAAAATATTCTTAATATAATCAGACGTGGTATATATGGTTCTATATGACAGATTTGGTAGAGCAATCTTAAATTTAAGAATTGCAATCACTGATAGATGTAACCTTAACTGCATCTATTGTCATCATGAGGGAGAATATATTACATCACAATGTAGTAAGGAGAACAGTAATGTCGAATTGACTGTAGACGAAATTGAGAGAGTTGTCAGAATTGCAGCAGAGCTTGGAATTAAAAAGGTAAAAATCACTGGAGGAGAACCACTAATAAGAAAGGATGTCGTTGATGTCGTTGACAGAATAAGCAGCATACCAGGAATAATAGAAGTTTCAATGGTAACAAATGGATTGTTGTTAGAAAGATATGCACTTAAATTGAAAAAAGCAGGACTTAAAAGAATAAATGTAAGCCTTCCAAGTCCTATACCTGAAAAATATAAAGAAATCACCGGATATCCGTTATTAGACGGCCCAGAAAGAGTTATTCGTGGCATTAAAGAAGCTATAAAAAGTAAGTTGTATCCTGTCAAAATAAACATGGTTATTTTAAAAGGAATTAATGACGTGGATATAGAAGCTGAAATGAAAATAGCTAAGGAACTAGGTGCAATATTGCAATTGATTGAGTTACAAGATCCTTCTGCAAAAAGCGATTTTTTTCAAAAATACCATCATCCACTTATTGATGTGGAATCAGAACTTTCCAAACGAGCTAAAAAAATAATTATTAGAGAACTACACCATAGGAAAAAATTCTTTTTAGAAAATGGTCTTGAGGTAGAGGTTGTTAGACCAATGCATAACTCTGAATTTTGCAAGTATTGTACCCGACTTAGAATAACGAGTAAAGGCGAGTTCAAACCTTGTCTTTTAAGAAACGATAATCACGTTCCGTTTTTAGATGCTTTAAGGAAGAATGTAAGTGATGACACTTTAAAGAAATTAATGATAGACGCTATTATGAGAAGAGAGCCGTACTTTAAAGATAACAGTCTGGTGATATAAAAATGAGTATAAAGATGGTGGATATTAGTGAAAAAAGAGATATTATAAGAGTTGCAAAAGCTAGTGGAAAAATAAAGCTGAAGAAAGAAACAATTAATCTAATTAAAGAGATGAAAGTTGAGAAGGGAGATGTCATATCTGTTGCAAAAACGATGGCTATTCTTGCTGTTAAGAAAACACCAGAGCTCATACCGCTCTGTCATCCTATTCCAATTACAAATGTAAGGGTTGATACCAACTTTCTAAATGATTCTATAGAAGTGACGGTAACTGTTAAATCCATTGCGAAAACTGGTGTAGAGATGGAAGCTCTATCGGGAGTTGTTGCCGCGCTATTGAACATATGGGATATGGTAAAAGCTTACGAAAAAGATGAAGCAGGTCAATATCCAACGACACTGATTTATGACATTCGTGTTATTAAGAAAGAAAAAATTGATACATGAGATGATCTCGATGGAAAAAGTAAAAATTGTAAAGAGAAATGAGATCGACATACAAAGAGTTTTTAATGAAATAAGAAAGACGACACATGCTGTTGAATGCGGCGCTATAGTTTCCTTTTTGGGAATAATTCGTGGTATAGGACATGATGGGGCAAAAGTAAAAAAAGTAATATACGAAGCTGACTTTGATTTCGCACTTAAGAATTTAAAAGAAATTAGAAGAAGACTATTAGATAAATACCCAGATGTAAAAGATTTATACATATATCATGTTGTGGATGAAATGAATGTTGGCGATAGCTCAATTCTTATAGTTGCTATTTCTGGGCATAGGCAACAAGCATTTAAAGCGGTCGAAGACGCGATTAATATCATCAAAAAAGAAACTCCGATCTGGAAGAAAGAGATTACTGAAAAAGGAGAATATTGGATTTCTGAAGAAGAAATAATCAAGATAAACAAAAAGGATTTTACAAGAATAGAAAAAAGAAAAGCAAATAAAATATTTTAGAAGCAGCGTCTAACAGCTGCAGGTCCTTCTTCGTCGTAGTGCTTTCTTGTTATCCAGAGTCTCTGGAAGGTCTTAAGTGATGCTAGAATGCTGCCGCCTATCCAAACAGAGAATTGTCTTTCTGGAGGAGCAATTATTTTTATCTCGGTTCCTTCTGGAACTAATTCCCTCAGTTCCTTGTATAATCTTTCCTTAAGTCCTGGAAACATTGTAGAGCCGCCACTTAGTACTATATTAGCATATAGATCCTTACGCAAGTCTATGTCACATTGGTTAACAACGTCAACTATTACTTCATCGATTGGATCTTCTTCTAATCCTATTAAGCTTGGATTAAAGAAGACCTCTGGCGCTTGAAATCTTTCTGGACCTATTCTCAATATGCTACCATCAGGCATTGTATATGACTTCTCCATTTTTTCGCCCATCTTTGTATAAAGTTCTAATTCCTTCTCAGGATCGAGAGCAACATAACATAATGTCTCTTTGATGTCTCTTACTATTTCTCTTTCAGCCGATGTTGTCAATGCATAGCCTCTCTGTCTTAATAACTTTCTTAGATATTCAGTTATATCCCTACCGCCAAGGTCTATTCTTCTTATAGCATGAGTTATAGCGAAGCCTTCAAATATTGGAACTATGTGAGTAACACCATCTCCAGAGTCAACAACAAGGCCAGTGGTTCTACCAGAAGCATATAATGATAGTACAGCTTGCATTGAGACGTAAATTGCTGGCACACCAAAAGTTTCAAACATTATTTCAGCCATTTTCTCTCTGTTCTTTATTGGGTTTTGTGGAGGCTCTGTTAATAAGACAGGATACTGAGTTGGGTCCACCTTTAAATCGTTAAAGAATGTATAGTGCCATATTCTGGTCATGGCATCCCAATCTTTGATTATACCGTGCTCAATTGGATATATTAGCTTAAGGACCCCCCTTATAGACATAGCTTCTTTACCAATATAATACTCACGCTGATAGTGATCAACATCACTCATTATTGCAGTGTATTTCGGAACACCAATAAGAGTCGGCCAAACAGATCTAGGATTGTCTTCTCCAGCAAATCCGTTTTTCGTAAAACCAGTTCCATTATCTATAACTATTGCTTGACGAGCTAACCATTCTTCGGGAGGGGCTTCCATAAAATCATCCTCCATTATACGAAATTTATATAAATTTATACATAGAATAAATTAAAATAAGCATATTTAAATTCTTAGTGTATTACTTTTATCATTTGTATCACTTTTAAAACAGATAAAAATGACGGTGGGGTTATTTGGTGAATTTGGAATTCATTGAGAGGGTGATTGGAGGCGTTGAAGCAAGAAGGTGGATTTTATTAAGATTACTTAAGGGAGGGGCTAGTGGCATTGATGTAAAAGAAGAAATGGAGAAAGAATTAGGATTCTTTAGTGACACGGTGGTATATTATAATCTTAATAAGTTAGTGGAGGAGGGGCTTGTTAGAGTTTCAAGAAGATGGAGAGAAAAAATATACGAACTCTCACCAAAATGGATTCCCTCAATAAGGCGATATTTTGGAATAAAGGCACCAATGGCTTATATAGGTGGTTTTGAAAGCGAAATTCCATTTAGTATGAGAGGAAGATTAAGAAGTTTTCTTGGCGAAGAAATAGCATGGTTCATTTTAATAGTCTCTGAGAGCATGAGAGGACAAGTAAGACTTTATGGCGCGGAATGTGTTTATATAGATGATGGTATATGGGATGGTAGTGTAATAGATGTCATGCCCAGATTAAAAAGTGTGATAGAGGAAAAGCTTTATAATTTTGATTTAGTAGTCGATATAACTCATGGAAGTGAGCCAACAAAAATAGCTTTATTACAATTGGCGTATGAATACAATTTACCATGTTTTAGATATGAGAAGGGACGCTACGTTTGGTTAAAAAAGTAAAACTTATACTTAGGAAAAGCTTATAGCGTAGCCATTAAAATATATTAAATATAGTAGGCAAATAGCACTTTTAGATACTTGTGATTAGTGAAAGTTGCATAGTTATATTAAGAGGATGATATGGTGTTTATTGATTCAGCAAAGGATATTCAAGACAGACCTAAGTATGCATTTAAAATAGTAACTATTGGAAACCCAGCTGTTGGAAAGACCTCACTGGTTCTTAGGTATACTAAAAACACATTTAGTGAACAATATATAGTCTCTTTAGGAGTTAATTTTCTGAGTAAAATTATACATATAAATAATGAGGCTATACAACTACAGATATGGGATACAGGCGGTCAGGAACGTTTTAAAGTTTTAAGATTAACATATTATAGAGGAGCTGATGGCGGAATATTAGTTTATGACGTAACAAATGAAGAATCTTTTGATAAGGTTGATGAATATTACTATGAGTTAAGGGAAATTTGCGGCAACATACCTCTAATTCTATTGGGAAATAAGATTGATCTTGAAAATAAAAGAGTGGTAAGTACTGAAAAAGGTAGGGCAAAAGCCAAAAAATTAGGGTTACTTTTCTTTGAAACCAGCGCTAAGGAGAATATAAATGTTACAAAAGCTTTTGAAGAACTAGCAAAATTGGTTTTTGAAAGGCAAGTTATGAAGGAAGAGTGAGGGATATTTAGAGATTTCTTAATGATTATAGATTTTATACGTATAATGGAATGAAACCTAGGCCGTTAAATAATGCCACAACATTATATATATCAATTTTAGACGAGAAAGATATGTCTCTTAAGCAGTTACTCCTTACTAGAGATTTCCCATGGGGAGATTCCCTAAGAAATGTATAAACATCTATTTTGGGATATTCTAATTTTTTAAGACTACATAGAAAGTACAAGCTACATAAGTGATCTGGGTAAGAAATTTTTGATTCATCTCCAGCTTCAACTATGAGTATTTCTAACCCATAGTCATTAGCTATTCTTGAGATATACTTACTGGTAGAACTTATGTTAAGAAATGACAGAGCTATCAAATAAGGAGCTCTATTAAAAAGTTTCACTAATGGCGTTCCATTTGTTGTCTTTAAGATAATAGGTTTCTTATAATGCTTAATACTAAATTCATAAGGAGAATTTCCAACGTCAAAACCCTCTATTTTTATATTATTTATCTCACCTGCAAGTATAACAGCAGATTCCTTATTAGAAGAAATTTGTGACTTGATTGTATAAGCTTCTTCTACGGATTCAACTGGTATCACAATAGAACTACCATTTGCAAGTGCAGAAACTATAGTCGAGGTTGCTCTAAGCACATCCACTATTACTACTATTTTATTTTTCTGAGATATGTGCGACAATTCATTACGTGGAACAGCAAGTATAGTGATATCCATAGTTGCACCCACATAATAGGAAATTGTTTTCTTATTAAACTTTATTATGGAGATAATGTATAAGAAATTTAGAGGGACTAAAAATGGTAATAATTTTAAAAGTACCACTAAGTGATAGCGATCTTAAAAATGTGAAAAAAGTTTTTGATGACGGTGGAGTAATAGTGTATCCTACAGATACTGTTTATGGCGTTGGTGGGAATCCATACAACATACATGCTGTGAAAAAAGTTTTCGATATAAAGGAGAGACCTTATGATAAGGGGTTACCTATATTATCTAATTCTTTAGAGACTCTTGAGAAAATAGCAGAATTCAACGATAAAGCAAGAACTTTAATTAAGAACTTTTGGCCTGGTGTACTAACAATGGTTGTTCCTCTTAAAGACAAAAGATTAAGATTTGTTTCAGGGGGAGAAGATAAGATTGCTGTCAGAATTCCAAATGATGAAATAACATTAAAGCTAATTGAAGCGATTGGTGGGTTAATTATAGGCACTAGCGCTAATATATCTGGAAAAGAGTCATGCGTTGATTCAGAATGTGTTATGAAACAAATAGGAAAAAAGGTCGACATATTGATAGATGCGGGAATACATGGTATAGGAAAGCCATCAACAGTTATAGAAGTAGAAGACGACGAGATAAAAATCTTGAGAACTGGTGCGGTTGATATAAAAGCAATAATGTCTGTTCTGGAGGAATAATAATGATCGACTTTAATCTAGTTATTTCTTGTGGAAGAAACTTAGAAAGAAGAGCGCGAGATGAAATTTTACGATTCCTTAAGAAACTTGGAGATGATGAAGCAGCAGCTATAGAGTTTGGATATACAGGACTTATTGGAGTCAAAACAAAATTGGACCCATTCAAAGTAGTTAAAGAGATCGATAACACTGTAAATGAGGATCCGTGGGCTTTTAGATTTATTTTAAAGGTTGTACCAGTAGAAAAAGTGGTACCTACGGAGATTAATAAAATAAAAGAAGCAGTAAAAGATCTCTTAGATAAAATAAAACCAGATGAAACATTTAAAGTCCAAGTAAGGAAAAGAGGATCAAGTATATCGAGTAGAGAGTTAATAAAAGAAGTTGCAGAATTAGTTGACAACCCAGTTAATTTAGATAAGCCAGATAAAATAATTCAAATTGAAATAATTGATGAACATACGGGTGTAGCAATCATACGTCCTAAAGATATTGTTTCTGTTGCTAGCAAAAAAGGGTTATGATTTCTCATGAATATTGTGCTATATTTCTAAAGATAAAAGCGCGATTTTCTCTATTATGCAATTTTTAATCGCTGATTTCTCATCTTTAGTTATTTTTGATGTTAATTTTAACTCTTGGTCGGATATCTGATAAAGTGATGTTAATTCCATTATTTTCTCAGAATTTAGAGCCAAAACTCTATCATCTTCGATACCGTTGAAGATAGAAACTATCTCTTTCTTAGCATCTAATGTCTTTGCTAAACCATCTGGCTGGTTTGATGATATAATTACACATGCTACATTTCTTGTTTTTTCAGTTATGCCTAAGCGTGAAATAGCTACTTTTATCTGTCTCGTTGCTGCTGCATATAGAAGAATTTCAATATTAAGTTTTTTAGAAATATTATACCCCTTTTTAAATGCATAAAGAGCATGATATGCAGAGAAATAGAGATGTTCCCAATCAGCTATTTTTTCGGCATCAAATACTTGAATGTGAATATTTAACTTATTCATGAGGGACTCAATTTTCTTAATATAAATCATAGGATCATCCATGGATTTCACTCTAAAACCAAATACAGCGAATATATTATTTAATCCAGATTTAGTTAACCATTTAACAATCAAGTATATCACCAATTAAAGCAGTTTATCCTCTTTTGCCCATTCAATAAATTTTTTTATTAGTTTTTTATCGAGTCCTGTAACCTTAAGTTTAAGGATTAAATCATCTTCAGATATCTCCTTATTTTCCAAAAGAAAATGCCTAATTAAGTCATTTATTGTTTCTCTTCGTTCCCATGGGTATATTATCCATTTTGAGGTTACTGCGACATGATAGTCTGGAACAAAGATAGTCCTCGGTTTGTAGTGCAAGGTTGCTGTTTTTATTATTTCTGGTTTTCTCTCAAGCAGATGTTCATAAGCCGCTTTAAGACTAACACCAGTATCTGAAACGTCATCACAAAGAAGGACTCGCTTATTTTCAATTCTTATATTAACAGGCTGCGAGACAATCGGCTTATCCATGGTTTTACCAACTTGTCTATAGAATTTAATTCTAACACTGCCAACAGAATCCACATCGAGTAAATCTGAGAGCATTCTTGCTACAACAAGACCCCCTCTAGAAATTCCTATAATTACATCAGGAACAAAATTAGACGCCCTTATCTTTTCAGATAACTTTATAGCCATTTCATATGCTTCATCCCAACTAAGGGGTAAAAACTCAAGCATTATTCAGTCCTCCTATTACACATTAATCTCAATATATCAGATAAAAATATGTTTCTGAGATATTATAGGCATGAAATAGATAAACTTGTATAATTAAGCAGCAATAATGCAACACTGACCATGATTGTTAGAAATATAAACAAATAGTCTATTGGACGAATATGTAACTGATAGAGGGATGTTCTATTAGCTACAGCACCAAATCCTCGTGATTCTAAACTTTCAGCTATTTGAATTGCTCTTCTTATCGAATTTACAACAAGTGGCGCAAGGATTGGAATAAAGTTTTTGGCTTTTTTAAACAATCCTCCTTTTTCGAGTTCCAATCCTTTGCTCATCTGAGCCTCCATTATTGTTCTTGCTTCTAAAGCCAGTGTTGGTACAAACCTGACAGCCATTGAAAATGCAAAAGCATAGTGAAAGGGTATTTTCATCTGAATCAAGGCTTGGTAGAGATCATCTGGATGTACTGTTAAAAAGAAAATGGAGAACGTAGCAGTTAGAATAAGAAGGCGCAATACCATAGAAATTGCAAAATACAGCGACGTGTATATAAAATTGAAAATGAAAACAAGAATTATCATTAAAGATAGAAACTTAATAGTTGTAAGCCACTCCATTAATGATCTTGCAATAGAGAGAAGAAGAAGTGTTATTAAAA
>JAGGXT010000043.1 GCA_021162905.1 Candidatus Odinarchaeota archaeon
ATTTAATATTTTCTAATTCGGCAAAACTTAGGAGTACTTATAAGAGCTGAGAGACTTTAAAGTTAGAAACACTATAACATTTTCAACTCTCCATCATTTCTACAATTTTGCTTAATTTTTCAGTGGTTCTAATAAGATTTTCCCTTCCCATACGCTCTCTCGTTATCAATCCCTTTTTCTCTAAAGAAACGAGCGCTAGCGAAACTGCAGTCTTGCTGAGTTTTGTATCCATAACAATCTCACTTTGCCAGCACTTTCCTTTCCTATCTAAAATACTTTTAAGGACCTTTTTCTCGTTCTCACTAAGGAAAACTCCAATATCAAACTCAACTTCTGGCTTTACTGTTCTTCTTAGAAGAAATTGAACTCCAAGATAAATAAGTAGTACTGCTCCAAGCCCTATTGGAATTCCAAGCAAGAAACTACGCAGATAAGTATCTCCTTCTGTTTCTGGCGGCGTTATTATCTGGCTGGATTCTTCTACGAAATACTTAAGATGTACTACAAAACTTGTTTTTCTCTCGATTGAATAGAAATTCCAATCAAAATAAAAGTATGTGCCATCAGTCCAGTTTTTTGACGGCTTCGGAAATATAGAGAACTTCTCATCAGAAATTCTGCTATTTTTAGGCAACCTTATTCTTATTTGAAGCAAATCTATATCCGCTGAGGCAAAATAAGGGTAATCAAAAATAACAAAATTATCCTCAGTAACTGAAGTATATGCATCGGTTGTGTAAATTATGGTTAAGTTCTTCATTACGCCCTCTTCTAAATCTTCTGAATATTGAATAATTAAGCTCCAATAAGTTTCGCCTTCAATTAACGTATAATTCTGCTCTACATCATTTTCAAAAATGGCTAAATTTGAAATACTTTCGGCATATATCCTAAAAGCTATGCTATTTAATCTGCCAGTTACATTAAGCTTGATATTTTCTAGAACTATTGCGTGATTTGTTTCATTTAAGATTATATAGACATGATCCTCCAAGATAGTAAATAGCGTCTCTTGCGATTCCGCTATCTCAGAATTGAGAGATACTGCGAAGAACACTGATATTATGAGAAAAATGCAGACAAGGGAACGAAAATTCATAAACGACACCCAGTATTAATGAACTCAAGCACTGTATATCATTACAGAAATTTAATATTTATCTTTTAGGTTCAAAATGATTTTTCTTTAAAAAGACGAGCTATAGCGGTTAAAAAACTAAAATAAACCATTATAAACGTTATAAAACGAAATGGACTGAAAATAAAGCTAAAGTCAAGAAAAGAACAACTATTTATTGAAAACATTTAAAGAAAACGCCGAGAAAGTAAACTTGGTGAAAGATATGAAAAACGCAAAAGTAATCATAGGAGTAATAATCTTAATAATACTGTTCAGTGCAACCGTAACTTCAAGCTCAGTCTTAGCATCGCCAAGTATATATTCTGAAGATCATCATGATTCTATGCATAGATCACCAAGACTTGTTTCAAATACATCATCTGAGATTATTTTATCAACAGATTACATAACTATAAAAATAGCAGGTTGCAAAGAACACATAGCTCCAAAAATACTATTTTGGTATACTCCAGACGATAACGGTAGCACTATAAAATTTAAAGTAGATTATAAGTTTCTAATTGAATTCTATGATGCAAACGGTGACGGTGCATTTCAGCACAATGAAACGGTCATGAATCGTGTACTATCACTGGAGAGTGCAAACTGGAGTTATAATATTGTAGGACCATATAATGATACTGAAAAGGGAACTGTAATTGATGTTGTTCTCTATACTACTGGCTGGATGTCTGAAGCTGGCGACTATGATCATGGCGGGTATTATAATGACAGCTGGGACGGTAAACCTGATATGGAACCACTTTGGTGGGAAAATGTCAGCGTAAGGTTTGTCTTGCATCTTTATCAAAATACAGTAAATGAAACACTTGATAACATTACATATACTGTTGATGGTGGATTATCTCTAAAGATAGACTTCGAGGTATCTGAATGGCCATTTTTAAGCATGGAAGACAGTTTGGCGGTTGGAATCTTCATAGAGGATGAGGCAGTTGAAGAAGGTGAGGAACATCAATATAAAGAAGAACACAGATTCAGACTAGAGATGAAAAACGAATCAATTATCATCGATCCAGAATCCGTAGGCAATCAAACATTAACTCAACTTGAACACAAATTTAGAGAACGCATGGAATATGGAGGCGAAGAGATTATAGAATTCGTGAATATGCAAAATGTAACGCATGGCTACTTTAAATGGGTAAATAAGGCACTTGTGATAAATGAAACGACCGATGAAACTTCAATAGTTGATGTTAACGCTAGCTTTATCTGCGATGGAGAGGCTTTACGATTGTACTTAAGCTATCCTGCATTCAATGGAACTTTGGTTCATGACCCAACAATTGGGATTACTGAAACCACTGATGTACCAGGAAATAATCCTCCAAGTATTTTAGAGGTCATATACCCAGAAAGTCTAACAATAGGAGAACAACTAACAATAAAAATAAAAGTAACTGATGACTACGGAATTGATAGTGTAAAGATAGAACTTACCGCTCCTGATGGTACTAAATTCTCCTACTTTGCTAGCTATAATAGTGATGATGGCTATTACTATCTCACACTTGATACATCTGATTGGCAAACAGGAACATGGGTATTCGCAATCGAAGTTAAAGATATTTACGGAGTTACAACTGAATCTCAAGAATATCAAGTTACTATAACTACTGTTGCCACTACAGGAGAGCCGACTGGAGAAGAGCCCTTAACAGGATTACTTGTTGGGGACCCATACCTATATGCTGGAATATTAACAGGAATTCTAGCAGCAATTGGTATAATCATTGTACTCCGAAAACGACACTAACATCTCTATTTTTTATTTTTAGCAAAAACTCATTTTATATTCTTTTTTTATTTCTGTAATTCTCGCATTCTCTTCTGCTCTCTTTATAAATTGCTCTATTCAACAACACTTTGAGAAAAAAAGAAAAAGGTAAAACTTAAGTTATAAAATATTATATAGAGGATAATAGATAATGTTACACCTATCTAGAAATTAGGTATATGACCATGCTATTACTTTAGCTTGTATATTATTATCACTATTAACTAATCGAAGTCTGGTGATTCTAATGGATGATACCGAAAGAAAATCCATGCATATTTTCAAGGTTATAATTGTAGGAAATCTCTCTGTTGGAAAAACAGCCTTAGCAGTAAGGTATGTTAAAAATTATTTTAGTGAGTCCTATGAATCAACACCCGGAATAAATCTTCTTAGAAAAGTAATTGAAGAAAAGGATAAAACTATAATTTTGGATATATGGGATACAGGGGGGCAGGAGAAGTTTAATTACCTCAGAAGTCTATATTATAAGGGTGCATCCGGAGCGTTAGTATGCTATGATATAACTAATCGAAAGTCTTTTGAAGATGTACCACTCTGGCTAGGAGAAATAGATAAGAACTGTGGTGAAATCCCAGTATTTTTAGTTGGTAATAAGAAAGATTTGGAACTAAAGAGATCAATCAGTTTTGATGAGGGAAAGGAGCTTGCTACTACATACGATATTCCCTTTATAGAAACGAGTGCTAAGACTGGAGAGAATGTGGTAAAAACATTTAGTGATCTCGTAAAAAGAATCGCTGAACAGCGAGAATCAATTTAAATGATGGACAAATATATGGAAATAATGATTTATTTGATTAATTCGTAAGAGAACATTGTTTTAAATAGCCAATAGTAGAGTAGAAAAATATAATAATGACTTAAATGAGGCTTTGAAAGTACTGTACATAAGGGAGGAAAAATGAAAAAGTACCGATGTACGGTTTGCGGATATGTCTATGACCCTGAAGTAGGAGATCCCGATTCAGGAATTAAGCCAGATACTCCTTTTGAGGAACTACTGAAGATCGAGTATGCCCAGTATGCGGTGTAGGAAAGGATATGTTTAAGCCTCTGGAAGAATAAAAATGTTATGAGCAAGCTTACCTTTCCTACTTTTATTAATTATCACATTCTTTAAATCCTTAGAAAACTTAGGGAAGTTAGGATAGAGGTTTATTGAGACAACAGGTGATTATTGTGGAAGCATATATAATCGCGTTTATTTTTTCATTCATTGCTGGAATTTCGACAGGAGCTGGTAGTTTAATTGTCCTTTTTATAAAGGATTTAAAACGAGCGCATTTATCAATATTTATGGGTTTTTCTGCGGGTGTTATGATATATATCTCATTCATGGAATTACTATTTATGGCGATTATAGATACTGGTTTTCTTTTTGCAAATGTTACTTTCTTCATCGGAATTCTCGCAATAGCAGTCTTGGATTTTTTATTCCACATGAGTATAAAGAAGAACATCCACCTGAGGATTTTGAAGGGAAATATGAAAAGTTGAGTAGAACTAGCTTGTTAGTTGCTCTTGGTATAGCTATTCATAATTTCCCAGAAGGACTTGTCGCATTTTTTGGAACGCTAAAAGATATAAATTTAGGTTTATTACTCTTAGTTGCAGTTGCCTTACATAATATTCCAGAAGGAGTATCAGTAGCATTCCCAATATATTATGCAACAGGAGAGAGAAAAAAAGCTTTTCTCTGGTCGTTTCTTTCAGGAATTGCAGAACCAGCAGGTGCAATAATAGGCTTTTTGGTCATCTATCCTTTTGTTAATGATTTCTTGCTCAGTGTAACGTTGGCCTTTGTTGCTGGTATAATGATATTCATAAGTTTCGATGAGCTGTTTCCGTTGTCACTAAAGCATGGAGAGGAACATATCGCGATTATTAGCTTATTTTTTGGAATGCTTATGATATCAACAATCCAAGTCTTGTTTACAATTTAATTTCAGTAAATCAAAAGCTTCATTCATGTGATATAATTCTCTATTTGTTTATCTAACATAATAATAGATAGAGACCGCTGCTAGTTCCTCAATTCTAAGGAATTTGAAGATTTTGAATGATAAAAGAAAAAGTGCATTTGCATATAATCACTCAAATTCATATCATTTATTTACACACTTATGA